>DAOVTF010000006.1 GCA_030633225.1 Flavobacteriaceae bacterium | reverse complement strand
GTACACTTCTGGCATCCATTTTTTCAAAATCTCCTTCAATTAATCCTTCATAACCTCGGTAAATGCCAACACATTCCAATTTATAATAAGAAATAGTTCTTACTACTGCACGAATTGCAGCATTCATTCCTGGTGCATCTCCACAAGAAGTCATTACAGCTATTTTTTTTATATATTTTTTCATATTTTTTTAAAAAAATCACACAAAAATAATAATAAATATCCTTTTATTTATTATAAATAATAATTTTTAACGAAAACGATTGCGGAATTGTGAATTTGACAAAAAATGAAGATTTATTAAATATTATAAGTAAATAAATATATAAATAATTAGAAATAATATCTTTTAAAAGCCTCTAATGCTTCATAATCGGCTAAGCCCAAGTCATTATATTTTTTTGCTGTTACTTTATTTCTATCTTCTGCTCTCATCCAAAATTCTCTTGAATCATCGCCTTGAAAAAGCACTCCATCCTTTTGAGATTGATGATAAAAAATTGCTTGTCTTTTTTTCTTAACTTGATCTGGGCTCATCGGTACCGCCATATCAATCTCATGTGTATCCCATTCATGCCAAGCTCCTCGATATAACCATACCCAACAATCGTTCATATACTCTTCTTTCTTTAGTTCACTTAATGAGCCAAATAAAGCATCTAAGCAAACTTTATGTGTGCCATGCGGATCTGCAAGATCTCCTGCAGCATATATTTGATGTGGTTTTATTGATGATATTAAGTCATTCATAATTTTAAAATCCTGTTCGCTAAGTTTATTCTTTTTTGGTTTACCAGTTTCGTAAAAAGGTAAATCTAAAAAATGAACATTCTCATCAGGAACACCTAGGTATCTTGTTGATGCTATAGATTCTTTTCTTCTTATTAGACCCTTAAGATTTCTAACTTCAATCGTATCTAGATCAAATTTGTTTTTATTATTTATATCTTCTATTATTTTTTGTGCATTTGAACCATCTCCATTAAGTAAAAGAGCAACCTCTGCAAATTTCATAGCTTCCTTGTCGGATACTGCAATATTACCTGATGTTTGATATGCAATATGAACATCGTGACCTTGTTCAACCAACCTATCAAATGTTCCTCCCATGGAAATTACATCATCATCTGGGTGTGGACTAAAAATAATAACGCGCTTTTTAGCTGGTTTTTTACGTTCTGGTCTATTAGTATCGTCTGCTTTAGGTTTACCTCCAGGCCAGCCTGTTATAGTATGTTGTAATTTATTAAATATTTTAATATTCAAATTATAAGCTGAACCGTGGTCAATTAACAAATTTGACATACCATTATTGTTATAATCAGAATCTGTTAGTTTTAATATTGATTTCTGTTTCAACTCACTTAACCATACAGATGCCTTAATTGTTGATGCTTCTGTCCAATTACAAGGTTTAACCAACCAAGGAGTTTTAATTCTGGTTAAATCTTGAGAAGCACTTTCATCTAAAACAAAAGTAATATTGTTATGAGTCTGCAAGTATGAAGATGGTATTTCGGAAGTAATCTCTCCTTCTATCGCTTTTTTAACAACTTCTGCTTTATTGATACCCCAAGCCAATAATACTATTCTTCTGGCTCGACGTATAGTGCTAATCCCCATTGTAATTGCAACTCTAGGTACGTTTTCAATTCCTAAAAATGCTGGCGCAGCATCTACTCTTGTAATATGATCTAATGTTATATTTCTAGTTCCTGAATTATAATGAGATCCGGGCTCATTAAAACCTATATGACCCGTTCGACCTATTCCTAATAATTGAAAATCTAATCCGCCTGCATCTTTTATTTTTAATTCATAATCAATACAAAATTGATGAACATAATCTTTATCTACTGTACCATCTGGAATATTAATGTTTTCAGGTAAAATATCAACATGATCAAACAAATGTTCATGCATAAAATACCAATAACTCTGCGTATTTTCTTTACTCATCGGATAATATTCATCCAGATTAAAGGTGATTACATTCTTAAAACTTAAGCCTTCTTCTTTATGTAATCTCACCAATTCTTCATAGACATCAATTGGAGATGAACCTGTAGCTAAACCAAGTACACAATTTTTATTTTGTAAAGCTTTTAATTTGATTAGGTTTGATATTTCATGTGCTACAATAATTGAAGCTTCAACAGAATCATTAAAAACTACATTATGAATCTTTTCAAATCTTGTGTCTTCAAATGTACCGGCTTCTGAATATTTTATTGGATCAACTTTCATTAGATTATAATAATTTTAATTGTTTGGTTCGTGTTTAAAGATGCATAATAATGCAATTTCATGCAAATTTAAGACAAATTAATTATAAATTTGATTTATTTATGTTAAACTAGACAAGGCTAATCATTAAGGTAATACTTTCAGACAAAAAAAGCTGTTCACCAAACAATGAACAGCTTTTTAAAATTAACTCAAAATTAATCTAATTTGCATCCCACCACATTCTTGTGGTTAGTTCATCTCCTCCTTGCTCAGCAATAGCTGCTGTAACATTATCTGGGTTATTTAATTTTTCAGAACCAGGGTATACGAATCTTCTAGGTATTTCACCACCTGTAAGAGATGCCGCATCCTCTAAAGGAACCAATTCAGGGTAACCAGATCTTTTCCAATTTGAAGAAGATTCCAATCCATTTCCAAAAGTTGCTACCCAATATTGTTCGTTAATCATCTTTAGCTCTTCTCCTGCTACTAGTGGGTTTTCACCTAAGTAATCCAATATTTGAGTAGAAGAGATTCCTACACCGTGACCGTACATAGATAAATAATCCATTGCGGCGGTTACACCATCATTGTAATGTGTTTCTACATCACCTCCAGCTAATCCCCAACGATGTGCAGCTTCAGCTAACATAAATTTAACTTCAGCATAGGTTTGAAAGAAAAATGGAGCATCATATACAATAAGTCCAGAACCTCCAAAAATATTAATATTTGGTTTTGAATTTGGCGCTGCCCTTGTAGCATCATTGATATCTTGACCTTCTTGCAAATCATAAGAAGTATCTCCATCAATTGTAGAACATAATACAGAAACACGTGGGTCATTTCTATCTTTCATAAAATCCATAAAGGTTTTAGAAATTTTCACTTGAACATCAGCTCTAGAAGTAAAGCATTTTGTAAGAGGGTTTACATTAGGCCCTCCATCATTTGGTGAATCTTCATATTGTGTAAAAGCAATATCATCATTACTTTCCATAACACCTCCCTGTATTGCTTTAGCTGCCCATGATTGAGCTCCAGTTGGATCAACTTTTACCATACGCATAGCCAAACGAAGCATTAACGAATTTGCAAATTTTTTCCATTTCAAATTATCACCAGCAAATAAAAGATCTGCTGAACCATAACTATTAGCTCCCCCAGTACTTAAAACTGTTGCTGAACTTTCTAAAGTAGCTAACATATCAGCATAAATATCACTTTGCTTGTCGTATTTAGGGAAACGAATTCCTTCTAAAAAGCCTTTACCGGCTTCAGAATAAGGAATATCACCATAAGCATCTGTCAATCTACTAAAAATTAATACTTTTTGAACTCTTGCAATTGCTAAATCTACTGCTGCAGTAGGTGCATCACTTGCTTCTAGTTGTGCTTCTAAATCAATAATATTTTTAACTGTCGAACCAAATTGCTCTTCAAAAAGCCAATGTGTATGTCCTTCTTTATAACTAAATATTGGTCCATAATGTGTATCATTAAGTTGTTGCACATTTGGCATTAAGTGAATTACATTCCAAAATAAATAAGCAACATAACTACTTCCTCCTGTATATAATTGAATGTAAGTCAATTTAGTAGCTGGTGATAGCTGTGTTGGTTTAGTAGGATTAACATTCATTTCCTCAAACCCTTCATCACAAGCTCCAAATGCTAAAACTAAAATAAGTATATAAATATATTTTTTCATTTTTTTAATTTTTAAAATTTAACATTAACTGAAAACCCGATACTTCTTGTTGCTGGTATACCAAATCTTTCTATCCCTTGAGAATTCAAGTTATTTAAAGCTGCTTCAGGGTCAATATTATCAACATCTTTCATGATATAGAAAAGGTTTCTACCAATTATCGATAGTCTCAAATCACTTACAAAAATATTATCTAAATAATTTTTTGGTAAATTATAGCTAAAAACTAATTCTCTAAATTTAATAAAATCGGTACTATAAACAAATTCTTCCGCTATACCTGCATTCTCTTCTGCAATAAAACCGTAATATGTTCTTAAATTTTCTGGAGCAACTGTCATAGTAAATGGGTCACCAGTAGCATCATCAATACCAGATATTTCTAGACCAGTATCACGACCTCTAAGAGTTTTTTTATGCAAACCTCTTAACATTAATTCTCTATTTGTTCCAGAGTGAACACTACCCCCAAATTTAGCGTCAATTAAAAAATTTAAGCTAAAATCTTTATACCTAAAGGTATTTGAGAAACCCATTGTTAAAGGTGCAACACCTTCTCCTAATATTTTATTTTCACCTTGTATTGCTTTAGGAATTGAACCACTAACATCATACATTATATTTCCATTATCATCTCTTTTATAAGATGAGCCAAATATTACACCATAGTGTTCTCCTACAATATGTGAAATAATGGCAGTTTTAGAACGAGATAGACTAGCATCTACATTAATTGGAGTGTCTTCATCATCAGTATGAACTATCTCACTATTGTTATATCCTAAATTATAAGAAGTATACCAAGAAAAATCATCATTTCTAATTGGGTATCCTCCTATTAACAATTCAACACCTTGATTTGCTAATTCACCTATATTAAGAATAGCTGAAGTATAACCTGAAGATTGAGACGCCGCTGCTCTAACAATATCATTAGTTGTTTTATTGGAATAGTATGCTATATCTAAATTCAAACGGTTCTCAAAAAATCTACCTTCAAAACCAACTTCAAATTCATCTTTTTCAAATGGTACAAGATTTGGGTTTGGTATTGAGTTACCATTTAATTGACCAAATGATTGGCCTTGAAAAGAACCAGTCACAGCGTAATCTAAATTCAATGCATAAGCATCTCTAGCACCACCTGCAACTTGAGCATAACTTGTTCTAAACTTTAAATAATTAACATTATGTCCCAAGTCAAAAGTTTCATTTACTAACCAACTACCACTCAACGACCAATAAAAATCATTATTTGGAGTAGTTTTATCTGGAAAAGAAAGTGTTGAGAACCAATCATTTCTACCTGTAAATGTTACAAATATGGCATTATCATAATCAACTTCAAACGAACCATAAATTGAGTTTGTCTTAGCTTCAGAAAAACTATTAGTAGGTTCTGGTAATGTCGTATTATTCAAATCTTCTAATCCTACAACTATAAAACCTCTTCCTGTTGCGCTTAATGCATCAAAAGAAGATTTTCTAGTATTTGCACCAATAACTGAATTGGTTGAAATTCTGTCAGTAATAGCTTTATCTACTCCTAACATGATATCAGCATCAAATAATGAATAAGTAGATTTAGATTGTGATAATTCTCCTGCAGGTCTATAAGCTGTACCATAAGGTGTAACACGTTTTACTGATAGATCATAGGAGTCAATACCTGCTCTACCGTTAATATATAACCAATCTGTTATATCATAACGCAAAGTAGTTGAAGCAATAAATCTATTTTTTTTATCATCATTATTAAAATCGTTAACCGCCCAATAAGGGTTTGATATAAACTGACTTGGTTGAAATCTAAGTTCAGTCCCTTCTTCATTTGACCCTGGTTTCAAATCGTAAATATCTAAACTAACAGGTAAAACGTTAGCTACAGTATTTGCATTACCAGGAGTATCACCAATAGTAATACGATTATGAACCTTTTCTATGATATATTTTGCGTTAACTGTTGAACTTAATTTTGGATTTATTTTAGCAGACGCATTTAGTGAAAAAGACTTTCTATTTAATGTCGTATTTGGGAAAATATCTTTGTTATCTAAATTTGAAACTGAAAAGCGATAACTAAAATTTTCTCCCCCTTTTGCAAAAGCAATGGAATTTACAGATGTTGTTCCTGTATCATAAAATTTGTCTAAGTTATTACCTGTATTAGAATATGGCCTTTTAACTCCATCCCAATTATAAACCAAAGATCCATCTAATTTATCACCCCAAGACTGTAATGAACTAGTATATGCATCAGAAATTGCAGCTTCAGAATCTGCGATTTCTACAGGGTTACCACTTGTATCATATTCATATCCCGGTTTTAACCTATTATTACCTTGTCCATAAGTAGTTTGAAAATCTTGCAAATCTGTATTCACATTATCAAATGTAAAAGCACTTGAAAATTCAACTCCAAATCTTTGTTGTTCTTTACCTGATTTTGTAGTAATCATTATAACACCATTAGAAGCTTGCGATCCATAAAGAGCTGCAGCAGAACTACCTTTTAAAACAGATACTGATTCAATATCGTCAGGGTTTATTGAAGAAATATCATCTCCTCCATCACCGTGTTCTCCACCAAAAGCTCCTACAGCTGAACCCTTTGTTTGGTTTATAATAGGAATCCCATCCACTACATAAAGTGGTTGGTTATTACCAGTTAATGAACTTGCTCCACGAATAATTACTCTACTAGAACCAGAAGCTCCCGAACTACTTGTCGATACATTTACCCCAGCAACTCTACCTTGTAGCGAATTTATTGCGCTTGAAGTTTTAACCTGGTTCATTTCGTCACCTTTTACTTCGGTCAATGAGTAACCCAATGCTTTGGATTCTCTTTTAATACCTAAGGCAGTAACAACTACCTCGTCTAAACTCTCAGCATCTTCACTTAAAATAACATCAACGGTATTACCATTAATAATTACTTCTTGTGAAGAAAAACCAACAAATGAAAATACCAAAACATCACCTTGTGATGCAGTAATTTCAAAATTTCCGTCAAAATCGGAAGCTGTTCCTTCTGTAGTTCCTTTAATTTGAATGTTAACACCTGGTAATGCTTCACCAGAGACATCCTTCACACTTCCAGTCACATCACTTTGAGCGTATGTAAAACTTACAGAAAGCATGAGTAAAAGTAAAGAAATCTTTAATTTTTTTCTCATAATTACATGAATTTTGTTAAATATTTAAGTTAATAATGCACTAAAATATAAAAAATAAACAATTAACACGCATAATAATGCACTTTTTTATTATACAAATGCACTAAACCGTATTTTATACCTAGTTGTAATTGACTTTTTATAATTATAAATAAATTACGTTATTAGAAAGTATTAAATTCACAATTGATTTATTCTGAAATTGTATAATTAAAAGGCGTTTTATTAAATGAATTACATACTCATTTAATACTGTTAAACTAAACTGTCACATCCATTTAACAAACTGTCCTTAAACAAAAAAAAGCTGCCCAAAAATTGATGGACAGCTTCTCACTTATTAACTCAAAATTAAATTGACGGATCGTCCGGTGTATTCGAATTATTAAATCTTTCTTCAGCCGGATACGGATAAAAATTTCTATTTCTTTCACTTAAATAATCTTCCTGTTGAGATGGAACAAAATTAGAATGTATTCTTCTAGAATCTTCTAAACGTAGACCTGACATAAACAATTCAATACTACGATTTCTAAATATTTCATCCATAACTGCATCCAGATCATTACCATTACCATTCCAAGGATTTAAATTTGCATTCACTCCAAAAATATCATTGCTTTTTTCTCTAACCATGTTAATATAGAAAACTGCACTATTTAAATCATTTTTCATTGCATAAGCTTCTGCTTTTATTAATAACATTTCTCCTGGTAAATAAATAGGAATGCTTTGGTTTCCAAATTCAAAAAAGCCTTTCAAATTTTCAACTCCATGACCTCCAAATTCAGGAACTTCTACTTCATCAGATGGCGATAAATAGAATTCAATCCTACCATCATCAATCTCAGGAATTAATGAACCTGTTAAGCCGAAATTATCTTGTGGTTTGGTATCTGGTTCATTCTCTACGGCAAAAACAAATACTGCATTTTTGTTTGTTGCTCCATCATATAACCAAACTGACATTGAATTTAAATCCACTAAATTAGCTGCAGCAATAGCTGCGTCGTAATTACCTGCAAATAAATTATATCGGCCTAAATATGCATTAATCATATTTGGTAAATCCATTCCTTGAATATATGCTAAAAATTCATCAGAAATTGGATTAGCACTAATATCAGAATTTGCACTGGTCAACAAACTGATACATTCCGCTAATACTTCACTTCTAGAACTAAAACTAGCATTTCCATCTGAGTTATTATTTATTGGGGCAGATTCAAAATTCTGAATTAAGTAACCTAAAGTCATTGCCTTGAAAAACTTCGCATAAGCTTTCAAACCTGATCTAGTACCCGGATCCATTTCAATAGCATCAACATTCTCCAAAATAGATTCTGCAGCACCTTTGTCTCTCAATAATCTATTCCATAAGCGTGTAATTCCAGCATTATCATTTGGTAAACCAGAACCTCCTGCTACCAATTCCCCTGGAGTAACATAAGTCAATAAATTACCTAATTCTCTTGTTGATAAACCTTGTATCTCAACAATAGGAGACAATGTAGAAGTTGTAAAATGATTTGTCATTCCTACCGCTACTGTAATTAGTCCTGACTTTGAAGTTAAGACTTGATCTTCTGCAGGTTGATTTACATTAAGAAAGTCTTCTTCACATGAAGTAAAAACTAATACAAACAATATTAAATATTTAAATATATTTTTCATCTTTTTCTAATTTAAAAATTAACAATTACACCAAATTGATATACTTGTGGTATTGGCACATTTGCCATATCCTGGCCTCTTACTCCATTTGACTGTCCTTCTGTATTTACTTCTGGATCAAAACCATAATAATTATCAATTGAGAATAAATTAGTACCACTTGCAAAAATTTTAACATTTTCAATTACTGGATTCTTTAATCTCCAATTATAGGATAAAGAAATCTCTCTCATTTTTATATAAGATCCATCTTCTATAAATGACTCAAATATTGAAAAATTAGGACTTGAACTTCCTCGTGGAATCTCTCCATTCAATTCCTGTGCAGTTTGTTGACCTCCTTTGAATAAGTATCCCATTCTTTTATCCCAACTCATCACATCATTTCCTTGAACAAAATCAAATTGAAATCTAAAACCAAAATTTTTGTACTCAAATTCATTTATTAATGATGCAACAAAATCAGGATTTGGATCACCAATAATTTTTTTCAAAATAGACCCGGTTGGCTGTCCGATAGCGTCATAATCCTGTACAGGCACTTGAACAATTTGTCCATTACTTAATTCTCTATCTTCATAATGCCCTTTAGCTCTTTGAACAAATCCATTAGAATCTAACAATCTAGAACCGCTATCATCTGTCGCGAAATAAGTTCCATAAAAACTACCTAAGGCTTCACCGGTTTGAGCAACAGATGTTCCCCACATACCCAACGACAATCGAGTTCCTTCAACATAAGTAAGTTCATTTTTATTTTGACTAAATGTTCCTGTAATATTCCAATTAAAATCACCTTCAAAAGGTTTCGCTCTTAGTAATATTTCATAACCATTATTAGTCATGCTACCAACATTATCAAAACGATTTTCAAAGCCAGTAGATGGTGACAAGGTTCTACCAATCAACAAATCTTCAATATCTTGATTGTAATAAGTAAATTCTAGTCCTAATCTACCATTAAACATTCCAAGATCAAAACCAAATTCTGTTTCCGTTTGTCTTTCCGGTTTTAAACCTTCATTACCCTGTAAAGAACTCGGGAAATATCCAATATTTCCATTGTAATTTTGTTGATTATAATTTGTGAAAATTTGATATGGATCTAAAGCAGTTAAATTACCTGCTTGACCCCACGCACCTCTTAATTTTAATGAATTAATAGTTCCTCCAATAGATTCTTGCCAAAAATCTTCATCGGATATATTATAAGATGCACTAATTTTTGGATAAAACTGTTGTCTTTCATCTTCTCCAAATACTGATGCTCCATCAATTCTACCAGCCAATGTTAAAAATATTTTATTTTTATAAGCAAGAGTTTCCTGCAAGAATCCACCCCAATATGAAGCTTCACTTCTATAATCATTTCCTCCAATAGAATTACTTGGGTCTGTTACTATTACACCTTCAATTGGTCCAACCTGATCATTTCTTACACTAAAAAATTTATTCTCTTGTTGTTGATAACTGTAACCTAAACCTGTGGTAGATTTTAAATCATCTGTAATATCAAATTGATAACTCAAATTCAGGTCTGAATTCATCAATGACGAAGTTATAGTTGATTTTTCAGTTGCACCATTTGGTCTAGTATTTACTCCTCTAGGAATATATAATAATCCTTCTGAATTAGAATGGTCAAAACCAAAAATGTAATTAATTCTAAATCCTTCAAATGGAGTCGCTGTGAATTGAATATCAGAAATTGATCTAAAATTTTCTTGAGAAGCATCAATTCTATCAATAGTCTCTCTAGGACTAGGCATCCAAAGTCCAACACCTGGGTAGTTTCCAAACTCATCTGGATCTTGATCATGAATATTATCTGCAAAAAGTAACGCAGTAATTGGTCCATAATTTTTACCATTTGGCATATCCTGACTTTCATTTAATGATAAATAAGAACCAACTGACATATCTAACCAACTATAAAGTTCTTGATCAATTCTCATTCTAAATGTTTTCCTATTAAAACTTGTATTTCGAACAATTCCATTATTATCAAATAATGACCCAGATACAGCATACTTTGTCTTATCTGAACCACCAGTTACACTTATAGAAGTTTCATAACCACTTGCATCATTAAAAATATAATCTTGATAATCATATCTTGTTGCTGGTACAGCCACTCCATCAGCATTCCATTCTAATTGGGTATCATTATAAGGTAAGGTGTTTCTTACTTTATTCAGGTTCATACTAGCAGAAAAAGTTACTTTTGGTGCGCCAGAAACTCCTTTTTTAGTAAATATTTGAATTACACCATTACTTGCACGTGATCCATAAATTGCAGCAGCAGCAGCTCCCTTTAATATTTCCATACGTTCAATATCATCAGGATTGATATCAACCAATCTATTTTGCGTATAACCTCCTAAATCAATAGTTTGATTAGATTTATTATTTACAATAACACCATCTATTATATAAAGGGGATCTGAACTACCAGTTAATGTACTGGGACCCCTTAATCGAATAGACATACCTCCTGCAGGGTTTCCAGAATTCCTAGTTATGTATGCACCTGCTACTTGACCTTGTAAGGCTTCACCTACACTCACTACAGATCTTGCATCACTTAAGTCTTTCGCATTAATTGATGATATTGCAGAGCCTAATTGTTTTTTTGTGGCAATACCTGAAGTACCTGTAACAATTACTTCATCTAATCGTAATAAATCATCTTGTAAAATAACATCTAAAATTTCACCATCTACCATCATTTCTTTAGTAGAAAAACCTAAAAATGTAAACGATAAAACATCCCCACTCTTTGCTTTAATTTCATAGATTCCGTCAAAATCGGAAGCTGTTCCTTGATTTGTTCCTTTAACTTGAATGTTGACTCCAGGCAAAGCATCACCTTTTGAATCAGTTACCTTACCTTTAACTGTCTCTTGTGCATATGTATTTGCATAGGAAAGCATAAGGACAAGAAAAGAAAATATGATTTTTTTTCTCATAATTACATGAATTTTGTTAATATTTAAGTTAATAATGCTCTAATTTATGATTTTATCTTATAAACACGTATAAAAATGCAATCTATTTAATGTTACCTGTGTTACTATAAATAAAAACTGCTGTTAATTGCAGGTTTAACAAATGTTGAAGAAAACATAGTTCATAAACAGAATCAAAAAATCACGCCATAGACGTGATTTAAATAAGATAGATTAGACACTATTCATTAACTCTGCGAGTTTCTAATACTTCCACCAGAGCTTTTATCTTGATCAATAATTTTAGGATTGCCTTTATAATTAATATCGGCTCCACTTGATGCTTTTCCTTCAAACGAATCGCTAACATTAACTTTTATATTTGAACCGCTACTTGCTTTTGCTATGCAATTACTGGTTTCTAAATCGTAAGCTTTGATATCACTACCACTTGATGATCTAGCATTGAAATTTATTGCTTTACCATTTAAGTAAATACCTGCACCACTTGATGTTTCACAAGTTAAATGATTTACATTTAAGGTTAATTTTGCTTCAGAACCACTTGATGCATTAATTCTTAATTCATCTGTAAAAAAAGTGTTTTCTGAGTAAATTTCAGCACCACTGCTAACCAATATTTCATTTATATTTTCAACAGATAAGTGTATTTTTTTTGCTTTTGCTAAACCAATATTTTTCTTTGCAGTAATAATCAAGGTACCATTAACAACATCCGTTTCAATTAATTCATGTAAGTTTTCATCAGCCTCAACAACTAAGGACACCTTATTACTTTTAGTAATATAAACATCTAGTCCCCTACTTGCTTTAATACGTACAAAATCATTTGAAATGTTTCGGTTTTGTGTCATTACATTTCCATTGCCTTTAACTCCATTATAAAAACAGGATGTAGTGGTAATTAATAATAAAAGTAATGCTGAAATTTTTAATACAGTATTCATAATTTGTTTTTTAAAATTGATTAATTCAAATTTACTCTACCTTTAAGTAATTATAAATTTTATATTACTGAACTGTTACTATTCAAGGATGAGTTGTACTAAATAGAATCTTTTGTTTTTTCAATAACAATTCCATTTTCATCTATCTTAACTTTGGCTTTTTCATTATTATTATCATTAATTTCAATACGAACTCCATCCGTATCAATTTTTAAATTAAATGACTCTGCATCAGAATTATTATCGCTATGTACTTCAATCGAATCACAATCTAAACATGTTAAACCTTCTTCTGTCATTTTAAAATAATGTTTAGCCATATCTCTATCATATAGATCTTGAATGTTACTGATATCATATAAAAATGAGCGTGTAGATTTATCTAAATAAATAATCTGATCTTCTGGTAAATAAAGGTCTATATAAATCTTTTGTTCTCTAAATTTATTTTGAATATTCGTTAAAAAATAACCGTTTAATTTTAGATCATTTTCTAATACATTAAAATCATATCCTATCTGTTCTGCATTTTCTCTTGCAGCTGTTCTGTTTTGACCTTGCGATTTTTTTCTAACTTTTACTTTTACCTCATCATTATCTGAAGAATAAATATTTAATCTGATATTATTAGAATAGATCTTTTCATTATTGTTTTCATCAAATATCACACTGTAACCCCAACGACGCTTTAAAATACTTTGATTTGATAAGTTATTGTTATCAACTAGTTTAATATTTAAAGTGTCTAAGGTGGTAACATTTACCTTTTCTGTATTAGTTACAGATCCGTCGTAAGCAGTTTGCATAAATTGTCTTGTTCCAAAAAATATAGCGAACAATAAAGCCACTAACCATACTCCTAATAAAGAAAATCTTGTTGTTCTTCCTAAAAATTTAGTATTATTTGATAGAATTCGTAATCCTAAAGAGAATAAAAAGAAAAACGGAATACCAACTAATAAAAATGTTAATATAGACACAAGCCAAATTGGTAACCCTGAATTATTATAGACCATGGTGTTTTGATAAAACCAATCTTCATGAATAAAATCTAAAGAACCTACGGTAAATAACCCAACAATTAATCCTAAAATTGTAGCTACAGAAATAATAATCAATAAAACACCTATAAATTTTCCAATTATCATAAAAATTGTGGTAAATATTTTACCTAAGGTGTCAACCAAATCTTGTGATCCTGATTTTGCTTTATCACTGTATCTTTTATAATCGGCATTTTTAACTTTATCTGATACATCTTCAAAGCCACTTTTTACTCTATCAGCTGTTTCTGTAAGTTCGTCTTTAATTTTTTTTTCTATATTCGAAATATTAACTGGCTCCCCTTCCATTTCTAGTTTTTCAACTGTTGAATTGGCTTGTGGTAATAAAATCCATAATATTGGATAAACTATAAATCCAAATCCAAACCCTAAAGCAGCAACTAACCATGCCAAACGAACCCAGATTACATCTACATTAAAATAGTGTGCCATACCCGATGATACTCCACCTAAGAATTTATCATCTCCGTCGCGATATAATTTTTTTGATTTTTGAGAATTATAGGAGCTGTAATTATCATCGTTAAAAATCTCATCATCAACCATATAATCTTCTGGTTTACCCATAACTTCAACGACTTCATCGATATCGGATTCATTAATAACCTGACGTACATCTTTAACTTTATCAGATAATATCTCTCCTATTCTAGATTCAATATCTGTAATTATTTCATCTCTTCCTTTCGGGTCATCGCTTAATGAACGACGTATCGCGTCTAAATATTTCTTTAATTTTTGATAAGCCATTTCATCAATATGAAAAAATACTCCTCCTAGATTTATATTTATTGTCTTGTTCATTTTTTTGTTGATTTTAATTTATTATCTTTTGTAACTAAAT
Organism: Flavobacteriaceae bacterium; assembly: GCA_030633225.1. Lineage (GTDB taxonomy): Bacteria > Bacteroidota > Bacteroidia > Flavobacteriales > Flavobacteriaceae > Lutimonas. The sequence continues at coordinate 1,304 of DAOVTF010000006.1, read as the reverse complement.
TCACTGCCTTGACCAAATCGCTCCAGGTTGTATTCAATTCTCCTAAGAATAGCTTCCCTGTTTCTGTTAAGGCATAATATTTTCTTGGCGGACCTGATGTTGATTCCTCCCATCTATAACTTAATAGTCCTGCGTTTTTCAACCTTGTTAATAAAGGATAAACTGTACCCTCAACTACCAACATTTTAGCATCTTTTAATTGCGAAAGTATTTCGGATGTATAAGCATCTCCATTTTGTAAAATGGTTAGTATACAATACTCCAATACTCCTTTTCGCATTTGTGCTTTTGTGTTTTCTATCTTCATTTTTTATTTTTATTTCTTATTAATAATCTATTAATTAAAATAATATCATTTGAATATTATTTACGATAAAAATTACGATGGTTATAAGTATGGCTATCATGGTTTAAAATTTTATTTTATAAACTTAATTGTTATTGGATAATGATATATTTCTCCTTGATTTGCTTTTTGTGCAGCTACAATAATTAATATGAATTTTACTATACCTAAAACTCCGATAAAAGAACCCATACTTATCATTCCAAAAAGGTCGAAATGATGAAGATCTTTAAAAATAGAATGAAATGCAAATGGAATAATGCTAACACCCAAAATAATAGAATATAATAAAAAGCTTAAATTAAAATTTACTGCTTCCTTACCATTTTTATTCAAAAAATCACTATCCCGTTTTTTTAATTCCCAAAAAACTAATGGACCAACTACTCCTCCAAATGGAAAAACATAGCCGAAAAAAGCTGATAAGTGTAATAAAAATGCGCTGTTATTATCGTTTTTGTTTGACATAATATAATGTATATAATACTTTCTTATGCAAATATATGGATAAAAACTAATACTATGCAATACAAAGTACTATAATTTAACATTTATTTAACATTTATGATTTTTGATATTTGTTCAAAAATTGTTGTAAATTGTGGGCTTAAAGAAAGAAAATGACAAAATTTACAGTTAAAAAATTAAATAAATTTTTACTTTTTAAATTACCATCAGCCTATATATCTGGTATAAGAGTGACTTCAATTACTGAAAAAGAAGCTATGGCAACAGTAAAACATCAATGGATTAATCAAAATCCGTTTAAGTCTCTTTATTGGGCAACTCAAGGAATGGCCTCTGAACTGGTTACTGGAATACTAGTTAGGAAAAAAATAGCCGATAGCGTTAAAAAGATCTCTATGTTGGTAACGGAACAAACTGGAACTTTTACCAAAAAAGCGACTGGTAGAATTACTTTTATTTGTAAAGATGGTGACAAAATTGAAGAAGCCAT
>DAOVTF010000041.1 GCA_030633225.1 Flavobacteriaceae bacterium | reverse complement strand
TTTTCTTGTAGTTAGATCTATCCAAGCACCAAAAATTTCGATTTCTGCAGCTAGTATTCCGTTTTGTTTATATATTTTATGCAGAAACTTATATCGCTCTCCGTTTTCTGAAAGACCTTTTACAAATAATTCAACATCAATATCCTCACTTAAATTAATTTCACGGTAAAAATTAGTGTTTTCACTGAATAAAACCGGACCAATATTATTCTTTTTTAATTCAAGTAAAGAAAAACCATTTTCCCTAAAAAACCGAACCCTCGTTTCTGCTGCATAATCATTATAAGATGAATGACGCATATGATTATTTGGATCAAAATCAGCCCAACGAGTTGAAAAAGTAACTTTATAACTCATTCTTAAAGTAAGTTTGTTTAATTTTAATTAAGATAATACTTTAGCAATTCTTTTAACCGCTTCTTTAATACTGTCTTGTGATGCTGCATAAGAAATTCGAACACAATTTGGTGCTCCAAATGCACCCCCTGCAACAGTTGCCACATTAGCATTTTCCAATAAAAGCATAGAAAAATCAGAAGAATTATTTATAGTCTTACCTTGAATAGTTTTTCCAAAATAAGAAGAAATATCAGGAAAAACATAAAACGCACCATGAGGTACATTGGTTTTAACCCCTTCAATTTTACTTAATAAATCTAAAATAAGATCTCTACGAGTTTCAAATTCATCAATCATATATTGAATCTTAGACACCGGAGCATCTAAAGCAGTAATTGTTGCGCGCTGTGCAATACAATTTGTGCCTGAAGTGATTTGCCCTTGTATTTTAGTACAGGCTTTAGCAATCCACTCTGGTGCTCCAATATAACCAACTCTCCAGCCTGTCATAGCAAATGCTTTTGCCACACCATTTACTGTAATAGTTCTGTCGTACATACTTTCAATAGATGCAAAACTAAAATTAGGAGCGCCATAATTTATGTGCTCATATATCTCATCCGAAAGGATATAAATATCAGGATATTTTTCTAAAACCTTAGCCAAAGCTCTAAATTCTTCTTCAGTGTAAACACTTCCACTAGGATTGTTTGGTGAATTAAAGAATATCAATTTAGTTTTTGGAGTAATGGCTGCTTCTAACTGTTCAGGAGTAATTTTAAAATCAGTTTCAATAGAAGAAGGTATTTCAATATATTTTGCTTCAGCTAAAATTGTAAGTGCCGAATAGCTTACCCAATATGGTGCAGGTAATAAAACTTCATCTCCAGGATTTAATAAAACCATTACCGCATTGGCAATAGATTGTTTTGCACCAGTGGAAACCACAATTTGATTAGAAGTATATTCAATATTATTATCACGTTTGAACTTACGACAAATAGCTTCACGAAGTTCACCATACCCATTAACAGGTGTATATGAATTGTAATTTTCATTTATAGCTGTAATAGCTGCATCTTTGATAAAATCAGGTGTGTTAAAATCGGGTTCCCCCAGACTTAAACTAATAATGTCAATTCCTTGTTCTTTTAGCTCTCTTGCCTTTGCTGCCATAGCCAAAGTTTGAGAAACAGGTAAGCTTTTAATTCTGTTTGATAATTGATCTGGCATTATAAATATAATTGATTTTAACTATGCAATTTTTGGGTGTGTACCTAAGTAATTAAGTTGTTTAATATGCTCAGCAAAGGCTTTGAAAAAAGTTTTATATTCATTATACGGAAGGTTAAACTCTTTTGCTGTCTCACGAACTATTTCAGATATTTTTTTATAATGAACATGTGATATATGTGGGAAAATATGATGCTCAACCTGATGATTCAAACCACCTGTATAAAATTCTACCAATTTATTATCTGGTGCAAAATTTGAAGTAGTAAACAATTGATGAATTGCCCAGGTATGATCCATATTTCCATCTTTATCAGGCAAAGGCATTTCTGTATTTGGCATAACATGAGCCAATTGAAAAGTTACACTTAAAATTATTCCTGCAGTGTAATGCATGATGAAAAAACCAATTAATACCTGCCACCAAACAAACCCTAAAACTAAAGGTAAAGCAATCCAAACTGCATAGTAAATAATTTTACCAATGATTAATTTCGTCCATTGTGTAGCTGGATTTGGAAATTTACCATAAGATAATTTCCTTTTTAAATACTGGTAAGACTGCTTAAAGTCAGTTGTAATTGCCCAATTTATTGTTAAAAGTCCATATAAAAATAAGGAATAATATTTTTGAAATTTATGAATTTTTAACCATTTGGCATGCTTTGAAAATCTAATAATTCTCCCTGCATCAATATCTTCATCTAAGCCTTGAATATTAGTATAGGTATGGTGTAAAACATTGTGTTGAACTTTCCAGTTGTAGTCATTTCCGGCAAGAATATAAATACTGCTTCCCATTAATTTGTTTACCCATTTTTTACTTGAAAAAGATTCATGGTTAGCGTCGTGCATTACGTTCATTCCTACACCAGCCATTCCTATACCTATAGTTATCATACCAAATATTTGAGCCCATCCTGGTAGATCAATTGTAAGTATTAAAACTAACGGTACTATAAAAAGAGCAAACATAAAAATTGCCTTGGTATATAATTTCCAATTCCCTGTTTTTTTAATATGATTTTCAGTAAAATAATTGTTAACACGTTTATTTAAAGTTCTGAAAAATTTGGTTTTATCTCTTGTTAAAAATTTTACGTTTTGCATAAACTTTTATTTAGATTTTTATTAATTGCAAATTTAGTCGTTTTTTAATGGAAAAGTGAAATAAATTGTTAAAAATGAGTGTATTTTTGTATAGAATGAATCTTTAATTTAATGGATAAGGTATTAAAATATTTCGAGAATCTGTCAAATACTCAAGTAGAGCAAATTTCTAAACTAAAGGATATTTTTATATATTGGAATGCACAAATCAATGTAATATCTCGTAAAGATATTGATGAACTTTATTTACGTCATGTTTTACATTCATTAGGAATTGCAAAAGTGCAAGAGTTTAAACCAGGATCAAAAATATTAGACGTAGGAACAGGTGGAGGTTTTCCTGGTATTCCTTTAGCAATATTATTTCCAGAAAGTGATTTTTATTTGGTAGACTCTATAGGTAAAAAAATTAAAGTAGTTAAGACTGTAGCCGATGAACTAGGACTAAAAAATATAAAAGCCGAGCACATTAGAGCAGAAAAGGTGAAAGGTGAATTTGATTTTATTGTAAGTCGTGCAGTTACTAATATGGATGATTTTGTAAAATGGACGAAAAAGAAAATTGCTAAAAAACAGAATCACGAATTAAAAAACGGAATTCTATATTTAAAAGGAGGAGACTTAACAGAGGAGTTAAAAAATTTCCCTAAAGCCACAATTTACAATCTGACAGATTATTTTAATGAAGAATTTTTTGAAACAAAAAAAGTGGTGCACATTCCTTTAAAATTTAAACCTTAGAAGTCTTATTATCCCAACCTGCTAATCCGGCAGATACAATAAATTTCATAACTTCACTCGAACTATTATTAATTGGTTTAATATTATTTTTTGGAACAATAAATAGTTCACCCGAAAAATTATAGGAATGTGGAAAATAAACTGCTACTTTATCTTTTTCTTTTAAAAACTCTAAATTCTCTTCAGTTATAAATCCAAGTTTTTCTAGATCAGAATTCAGGTTAACTTTAACCAAAACGGGTTGATTGAATTTCTTTTCTTTCCCTACAAAAGCCGAGAACAGATCGTTAAATGCATTATAAATAAAATTTAAAAACGGAATTCGGTTTATAATTCTATTAAAGATATTTTTTAGTGGTCGAGCTATGATGGTCTTACCTAAAAAACCAACAAAAATTAAGAAAATAATTAAACTTAAAACTCCAAGACCTGGAATTTTAAAGTCAAAAAAATTGGCAAGTATTTTTTGCGACAAACTATCGGTAAAAGTAAAAGTGGCATAAATTATATATGCAGTTATACCTAATGGTGCAATGTATAATAAACCTTGAAGTAAATAATTGATTAATTTTTTCATAATTTCTTTATTGATTGTGTTGTAAATTTAGTTTTTAAAATTTAAAAATTAAAATGATGATATAATTCATCTTTTTTTAAACCCAGATGTATATTTTTGCATCTCAAATTAAATAACATTTAGACATGGAAAGTAAAAAAGAATGCTTGGTTTGCAAGAAAGATGATCAAGAAATACCGGTAACCAAATTTTATTATCAAGAATCTCATTTTTATATTTGTCCGCAGCATATACCAATTTTAATTCATGATCCGCAAAAATTAATTGGCTTATTACCGGGTGCAGATAAATTGCAAGGAGGGTAGGAAAGTTAAAAGTTGAAAGTAAAAAGGTTAATGTACAAGTTAAAGATAGAAAAATCTTCAAAGCAATTAGCAATGAAGATTTTTCTATTTTGACTAAAGAATATTATTTATTTTTCCAAAAACGGATAACGATAATCCAATGGTGAATTAAATGTTTCTTTAATTGTTCTATTGTTAACCCAACGTAATAAATTCCAAACAGAACCTGCTTTATCATTAGTTCCTGATCCTCTTGCACCACCAAATGGTTGTTGACCTACAACGGCTCCGGTAGGTTTATCATTGATGTAAAAATTACCTGCAGAATTTTCTAAAGCATTAGTTGCATAATCAATAACATATCTATCACCACTATAAATAGCACCAGTTAAAGCATAAGGAGATGTATTGTCTAGCAACTCTAAAACTGATTTCCAATCATTATCTTCATAAACAAAAATAGTTAGTATCGGACCAAATAACTCAGTACACATTGTTTCATATTTCGGATTGTCAGTTAAAATTACAGTTGGTTCAATAAAATACCCTTTTTTATCATCATAATTTCCGCCAATAATAACTTCGGCATCTTTGTCTTTTTTTGCTTGTTCAATAAATTTTGATAATTTATTAAAAGCTCTATTATCAATTACGGCATTTATAAAATTAGATGTGTCATCAGGACTTCCCATTTTCATGGATTTTAAATCAGCTTCCAGAAATTTTCTAACATCTTTCCATTTACTTTTCGGAATATAAGCACGAGAAGCAGCCGAACATTTTTGTCCTTGATACTCAAAAGCACCTCTTGATAGCGCAGTTGCAACTTGATTTGCATTTGCCGTATTATGCATCCAAACAAAATCTTTTCCTCCGGTTTCTCCTACAATTCTAGGGTAACTTTTATATTTTCCTGAATTGACATTACGTCCTATTTGCTCCCAGAAACTATTAAAAACAGGGGTTGACCCTGTAAAGTGCACTCCTGCAAAATTTGGATCATCTAAAATCACTTCAGTAATCATTGAAGAATTACATGTCACCTTATTACTAACTCCATCAGTTAAGCCAGCAGCTTTAAAAATTTCCATAATTACTTGGGCTGAATATACTTGAGAACGTGCTGGTTTCCAAATAATTACATTACCCATTAAAGCTGGAGCAGCTGATAAATTACCTGCTATTGAAGTAAAATTAAAAGGAGTAATTGCATAAATAAATCCTTCTAATGCACGGTATTCCATTCTATTCCAAATTCCTTCCGATGAAATTGGTTGATCTTGATAGATTTGGGTCATAAACTGAACATTAAATCTAAAAAAATCACATAATTCCGCTACAGCATCAATTTCAGATTGCATTACATTTTTTGATTGAGCAATCATAGTTGCTGCATTCATTTTATCACGAAAAGGTCCGGCAAGCAGATCAGCAGCTTTTAAAAAAATGGCAGCTCTAGATTCCCATGGCATATTAGCCCATTTTTCTCTAGCTTCTAATGCAGTTTTAACGGCTTTTTCAATATGTTTTTTTTCGGCAGTATGATAAACACCAACGGTATGTTTGTGATCGTGTGGCGGATGCATAGAAATAGTTTCACCAGTTCTAATTTCTTCGCTTCCAATATATAGAGGAACATCAATTTGTTCTTTGTACATTTTTTTGTACATAGCCAACAAATTTTTACGCTCTTTACTGTTTTTAGCGTATGCAATAACGGGCTCATTTATTGTCTTTGGTACTTTATAAAATCCTGTTGCCATTTGTTTTTTATTTAAATTGTTTCTTTTATTTTTGAGGATGCTAAGATAAGAATTTTTGAAGTATTGCTATTAAAAACTGAAAGGTTCTTAATATAATTATGACATACATAACATCAATTATTGATAACATAAATATTTAACATGTGCACCGTAACTTATTTGCCTTTAGGGAATAACAATTTTATACTGACATCGAGCAGAGATGTTCCTTTTTCAAGGAAAAAATCAGAGTTTCCAAAAAAGTATATTGAAGATAAAATAGAGTTGTATTATCCAAAAGATGGTCAAGCTGGAGGAACTTGGATCGGTACTAGTATAAAGAATAGATTGATATGTTTATTAAATGGCGGATTTAAAAATCATCAACAAAAAGATTTTTATTCAAAAAGTCGCGGAATTATAGTAAAAGACCTATTAAAAACTAGTGATATTTTAAAAACCTGTAATGAAATAGAATTAAATAATGTTGAACCTTTTACTTTGGTAATTGTTGAATGGAGTACTACATTAATTTTAATTGAATTTGTATGGGATGGAAGCAAAAAACACATAAAGAAATTACTTCAAGAAGCTAAAATTTGGTCATCTTCAACTTTATATTCTGATGGAATGAAAGAAATGAGAATAAAATGGTTTACAGATTGGAAATTGAGACAAGCCTTTGATTCAAAATCAATATTAGAATTTCATCATAAGGCAGGGGTAGGAAATCCAAAAATTGATGTTGTGATGAAACGACCAAAAGTTGGAACAGTTAGTATTACCCAAGTTTCAAAATTGGAGAATAAAATCAAAATGGATTATGAAGAAATAATTCAATAGTTTTAAAACTTTTAATTACAAAACAAAAGCTAAAAAGGCAATAACGATTGATCCTAAAGTAGCTAAAATAAAAAAAGCAGAATTCAATAAGATATATTTAATTAAGGTTTTAACTCTTCCTTGCTCGTAAAAATTTCTCATGGATTTGTATAGATAAAATGCAAAAATTAGAGAAAACAATAAAATTCCCAGATCAGTTTTTAATATTCTATCAAAGAGGATAAACAACATTAATAGTATAAAAAATACAGTTTGAATATTAAATATAAATACCAAATGTTCTGTATAGTTGTACTTGTGTCTAAAATATAATAAGGAAACAAACATTGCAAATATTGGAAGCAAAAAGAATAAGGCTATCGATATTCTTGAAACAAAATCATTAGCATAATTATTTATAAAAGTGGAGTCTTGACTAATAATTTTATTAATGTCTTGTGCTTTTTGGTAATAAAAATTGTTCCATTTTGTTTTCTCATAGCCTAAATCATCTAAAGCTACGTTTATTCTAACATTTTCATTTTCTTTATCATAGTCCATAAATTTTTTCATTTTACTAAAATATTCAGCACCAAAAACTGAATTAATAATTTCATCTTCAGTCGATATTTTAAATTTATCAGGAATAATATAACCTACTTCAGCTTTTTGAAAAATACTATCCATATAATTTAATGAATGTTTTTTAAACTCGTTGATATCTGCTAGTTGATCTTTAAAATCTTTTTTGTTGTAAAGAGCTTTGGTAATAAAACTCAAATTACTGTCACTTATAATATTGAAAATTGAATCTTTTTGATTTTGGGATAGATTCGTGTTTTTTAATTGATCTAAATAATTTGAATTTAAAAAGAGAGAGTCTATATAATAATTTAACTTATTAATTTTTAGATTGCTTAGTGTGTCAAGATTAGATTTTTTTAAGGTTAAAGCGATACTATCTTTAGGTGTAGACTCATCTGAATCAAAGCTAATATCTATTGTTGAAGTACTGTCAATAGCTGAATTATTCTCTTCTTGTTGAGAGTTGTCAATTTTATATTCATCAATTTTACTGAATAACCCCATTAATAAAAAGAAAACAATAGTGACATGTAAGTATAATTGAAACGGATTTACATATCGTCTTCTTTTACCCTCGATATAATCTTTAGAAACCTTTCCAGGTTTAAATAGCAGGGGAATAAATGTGTTAAAAAAACGAGAATCAAATGAAAAAAACCCAGAAAAAAACTCAGAAATAAATTGTTTTATACTTAACGGAAGTTCGTCATTTACCTGCCCGCAATTCGAACAAAAGTTGTCATTATCTGAAATTGGTTGATTACAATTTAAGCAATTAATTCCTTTTTTGTTTTTTGAAAATCGACTAGTAGATTTCATTGATAAATAATTCTAATATTCTTATAAATATAGAAAAATTAAAAGACTAACAAAAAAACTAAAATGTAAATACAACAATGAACCTAGTTCATTGTTGCGGGAGCTATCAATTGAAATGTTGGAATTTGCACCTTAAATTCTTTTGCGGTTGTAAAATTAATCATGTTGTAAAAACCATTCATTGAGCCTAATGGGGAAGATATCAAACAGTGTGAAGTATAAGTGTAGCTTTGATTTGGATTCAAAATTGGTTTTTTACCAATAACTCCCTCTCCATCAATTTCTTCTGTTTGATTTAAAGAATCAAATATGTTCCAGTGCCTACTTAATAATTGTACCGTATCATTACTTTTATTCTCTATGGTAATACTATAAGTAAAGGTATAAAACAATTGCGATTTTTGATAGTGCTTACCTTCAAAATCAGAGTTGATTGAAATTTTAATACCTTTTGTTACTTGCTGAATCATACTTTATGACTTGAATGTTATGGGTTTGCAAATATATAAATTATTTTAAAAAGAGAAATGATTTACCTTCTTTGGTATCTTTAGCGAATTCGGCAATTGTTCTGTCAGTAAGTTCTCGCTTTAAAGTATCTCTACATGGTCCGGCAATATGGTGAATAGCACATGGATTTTCATCACTGCATTTTGGCAATCCAACAAAGCAACTATTAAAAAAAGCTAGACCATCAATACAATCAATAATATTTAATAAATTATTTGAAAGCTCCTTTTTTGTTAAATAAAAGCCACCTTTAGGTCCTTTAGTCGATAAAATAATTTTAGACTTGCTAAGTTTTTGAAAAATTTTAGCCAAAAAAGGTGCAGGGACATCAATTAGATTGGCTACTTTTTTTGCTCCTAATTTATTGTTTTTACTCGTGTTTACAGCAAGATACAATACTGCCCTAATTGCATATTTACTTTGGTTACTCAACATATGACAAAGATAAAAGATGTGCTTGTCCTTTGTATGATTTTTATCATGTTTTTTGTATCTTTGGTAACATATTTTTGTAACCAAAATACATTAACAAAATATTTAAATCATTAACTTAAATTAAACTTTATGAAAACTAAAATTTTTGCAATAGCATTATTGTTCTCATTTGTTTTTTCTTCATGTAATACTGAGAAGAAACAAGATGCAGTAAAAAGTGATGTTGAACAAGTACAAAAAGCTGTTAAAGATCACGGGCAAGCAGGTGTGGCAGCGGCAGAAGGAGAACAGCCTAATGCACTACAAGTAGCCAAATCAATTGAAGATTTTTCAACTTTAGTGGCGGCTATTGAGGCTGCAGGAGTACAAGATGCAGTTGTAAATGCAGGTCCTTTAACAGTATTAGCACCTTTAAATAGTGGGTTTGCTAAATTACCTGAAGGAACAGTTGAAACTTTAGTAAAGCCTGAAAATAAAGCTAAACTTGCATTTATTTTAGTAAATCACGTAGCTCCGGCCAACTATCCAATAAAACAATTAAAAAAGGAAGCAAAAAAAGGAAGAAAACTATACATGGCTTCGGGTAAATACTTGGTTGTTGAAGATAAAGATGGTGAAATTTATGTTGGTGGAACAAAAATATTAAAATCTGTAAAAGTAAGTAATGGTTGGATACACGTAATTGATGATGTGTTGGTTCCAGCTGAATAATAATTAAAAAAATCTAACTAAAAATGAAATTGAAATTTTTATCTGTTTTAGCACTAGGTGCTATGATGATGAGTTGTGGTGGAGAAAAAGCAAAAGAAGAAGTAGCTAAAACTCCTGCAAAAGAAGAAGTTAAAGCAGAGGTTAAAACTGAAGCAACTAAAATTGACCCGATGCAAGATAAAGGTGTTGGTACGATTAAATCTATAACTTTAGGTGATATTGATGAAACAATGGTAGCAAAAGGTGAAGAAGTGTATAAAGCCAAATGTACTG
>DAOVTF010000284.1 GCA_030633225.1 Flavobacteriaceae bacterium | reverse complement strand
CCAATTCTTAAGGTTAAAAATTCATGATTTACGGAAATGGATGTTCTTAAATTTGTATTTGGTTTTATAGAATAACTTGTAATTTCATCATCAAAATCAAAGGATTCAATATCATTATCGATTTCAAACTTAACATTCAATTTATCTGTCATAGGTTCTATATATCCAAAATCGCGAAATGATGAATTTCTTTGCGAAAAAACAAATAGAGGAATTATTAAAAATAAACTAACAAAAGGTTTAAACATAAATATTTTAAATACTAAAGTATGTTTTTGGTTGAATAAATAAATAACGTAAAAAATGTGGTTCTAATATACAATAAATAATATTTTGAAGGAATAAATATTTTTGATAGATAAATTAAGTCTATTAAAAAAATTAATGTATTACATAATAAATAGCCTATTGAAATGAATTACTTTAATTACTACTGTGTTTATGGTTGGTCAATGATTTTCTTTATTATTATTAAGCTATAGAAATTTATTTTTGGTATTTTAGCCAGCAAAATTTATATAATGGGAAATCAACCAGTTTTTACTAATGACACTATTGTTTTTGGATTACTAATGCTTGCATTAGGGTTTATTTTTTATACTTCCTCGATAAAAAAAGGGTTTTGGCATAAATATTACAATATTGTTCCTGCTTTGTTTATGGCTTACATGGTTCCAGCTTTGTTCACAACACTGGGTTTAATAGCTCCGGAATGGGAAACCACATCAGAAACAGGTGAAATTATAGAACATTCTTCTAGTCTTTATTATATGTCGAGCCGATATTTATTGCCGGCAGCATTAGTTTTAATGACTTTAAGTATTGATATTAAGGCAGTTTTTAATCTAGGATGGAAAGCACTGGCAATGTTTTTTACAGGAACTATTGGGATTGTTATAGGCGGTCCTATTGCTATTATGCTGATTTCAATGGTGTCACCAGAAACAGTTGGTGGTGCTGGACCTCAAGCTGTTTGGAGAGGATTATCTACACTAGCTGGAAGCTGGATTGGAGGAGGAGCAAACCAAACAGCAATGCTGGAAATCTATGGATACGATCAAAAACTATATGGCGGAATGGTATTTGTGGATATTGTTATTGCAAATATTTGGATGGCAATAATTTTGATAGGTGTTGGTAAAAATAAAGCAATTGATAAATGGCTTAAAGCTGATACTTCTGCTATTGAAACATTAAAAGAAAAGGTTTCAACATATTCAAAAAAAGTAGAGAGAACTCCAACCTTAACTGATTATATGATAATTGCAGCCATTGCTTTTGGAACTGTTAGTTTTGCCCATTTTGGTGCAGGTTATTTAAGTTCTTATTTTGAGAGTTTTGTAAATGGAATTGAAAACGAAACTACTAAGAATATTTTTACTTTTTTAAGCTCACAATTCTTTTGGATGATAAGTTTGTCTACTATCATAGCTATTATACTTTCTTTTACAAAAGCTAAAACCTATGAAGGGGCAGGGGCAAGTAAAATAGGAAGTATTTTTATATACATTTTAGTAGCATCTATTGGTATGAAAATGGATTTAAGATTGATTTTAGATAATGTAGGTTTAGTAGCTATTGGAGCTGTTTGGATGACTATTCATGCTTTATTACTGATTTTGGTTGCTAAATTGATTAGAGCTCCTTATTTCTTTTTAGCTATTGGTAGTCAAGCGAATGTAGGAGGCGCAGCATCAGCACCAATTGTTGCAGCAGCTTTTCACCCATCTTTAGCTACTGTTGGAGTTTTATTAGCTGTATTTGGGTATGCTGTTGGTACCATTGCCGCTATTGGTTGTACCATATTAATGCAATTGGTTTCTGTTTCTCCTTAAAATTATAATTTCTATTAGATATTACTCAATTAACTTGAACATTTTAAAAATGAAAAAAATATTTTTTATAGCCTTTACAGTTTTATTTATTTTCTCATGTGGAAAGGATAATGGAAATACAATGTTTGTAAAAGGAAATATTAAAGGACTGAAAAAAGGAACAATTTATTTGCAAAAACAAATTGATTCTTTAGTTGTATCTATTGATTCCGTAAAGGTTAATGGTTCTCAAGAATTTTTGCTTAGCGATGAAGTATTAAGTCCTGAAATGTATTTTCTAACTCTAGGGAATAGTAACAAAAAGATACCATTTTTTGGAGAAAAAGATTCCATTTCAATTACATCAAGATTAGATAAGTTTGTTTTAAAAGCAAAGATTTCCGGGTCGAAAAACCAAGAGTTATTAGATGAATATTATAAGATTAAGGGTAAATTTAACAATCAAAACTTAGATTTAATAAAGAAAGATTTTGAAGCAAAAAAGTCGGGTATTCAAGATTCAATCCTATTAGTTGAAAAACAACTTAAGAGCTTAGTTAGAAGAAAATATTTATACTCTACTAATTTTGCAATAAATAATTCCAATTATGAAGTTGCACCATATATTGCATTAACAGAATTGAATAATGCCACTATAAAATTATTAGATACAATTAATAAAAGTCTATCTATTGATGTAAAGGAATCTAAATATGGTAAACAATTAGATGAGTTTATACTTAAAATAAAGGAAAACGAGGAATAGAATTATCTTATAAAAAATTTAAACTAAATTAAGCTTTTATTTTAACACTCCATGTATATTCAAATTTTGAAACACTTTCATATTCTTCATTAAAACCTTCCGCGTCCATTATAAGAGTTTGACCTTCTCCTGTATCTATGGTTTTTTGAATGGCTTCTTCAATTTTGTCACCATCTTTACAAATAAAAGTAATTCTACCAGTCGCTTTTTTGGTAAAGGTTCCAGTTTGTTCCGTTACCAACATAGAGATTTTTTTACCACTATCAGCTATTTTTTTCATAACTAGAATTAATATCTCTTTCTCCTACACTAGCTTCTACATATTGAATATATATATCTCAATTATCTATTATGTCTTCTCATTCTTCATCTAAACAAACATCTAGTATACAATATTCTCAATTATTATAATTTT
>DAOVTF010000169.1 GCA_030633225.1 Flavobacteriaceae bacterium | reverse complement strand
TTTATCATGATAATTGGGAAATTAATGGATGTCCGGTTAATGGTCCTAAAGCAGATGCTTTTAATAATACTTTGGTAGTAGCTTGGTTTACAGCTGCAAATGATCATCCAAAAGTAAACCTATCTTTTTCTGATGATAATGGTGAAAGTTTTGCCACACCAATTAGAATAGATAATGGTAAAGCAATTGGTAGAGTAGACGTGGCATTAATTGATGATAAAAATGCTATAGTTAGTTGGATGGAAACAACTAAAAAGGATACTGAAATTAGAATGATAAAAGTAAATATAGATGGATCAAAATCTAAAATGTTTGTAGTAAGTACTATTTCAGCATCAAGAGGAAGTGGATTTCCACAATTTGAATTATTAAATGACAAAATAATTGTTGCATGGAATCATATAGTTGATAAACAGTCAACTATTAAAACAGCTAGTTTTTCAATTGATGTTTTAAATTAATAAATTTGTATCAAATTAAAAAATGACAGAAGAACAAGTAATATTAGTGAATGAAAATGATGAGCAATTGGGTTTGATGCCTAAAATGGAAGCTCACGAAAAAGCAAGGTTACATCGTGCTTTTTCTGTTTTTGTTTTTAATGATAATGGAGAATTATTGTTGCAGCAAAGAGCTGCAGATAAATATCATTCACCCACTTTATGGACAAATACTTGTTGTAGCCACCAAAGAGATGGAGAATCTAATATTGAAGCTGGGAAACGTAGACTACAGGAAGAAATGGGTTTTGTATGCGATTTAAAAGAGGTTTTTTGGTTTGTTTATAAAGCACCTTTTGATAATGGTTTGACAGAGCATGAATTAGATCATGTGATGGTTGGTTATTTTAATGGCTATCCCGAAATCAATAAAGATGAAGTAGAAAGTTATAAATGGATGACATTAGAAGATGTTAAAATTGACATTAAAAACCACCCTGAGTATTATACAGAATGGTTTAAGATTATTTTTAAAGAGTCGTATGCAAAATTAATGAGGTAAGTAGTGAATAAATTATTGATAATAAATGAAATTAGGGACTTATGAGAGTAACGGTAAACAGAAGAGCACATTTTAATTCAGCACATAGATTATATAATTGTGAATGGAGTGATGCACGAAATTCAGAGGTTTTTGGTAAATGTGCAAATCCTAATTTTCACGGTCATAATTATGAATTGGTAGTTTCAGTTACGGGAGAAATTCACCCCGAAACGGGTTTTGTAATGGATATGAAAATTCTTAAAGATCTAATAAGAAAAGAAATAGAAGATCAATTTGATCATAAAAATTTAAATGAAGAAGTTCAAGAATTTAAAACCTTAAATCCAACTGCTGAAAATATATCTGTTGTTATTTGGAATAAACTTAGAAACAAAATAGACCCAAAACTAGATCTATCTGTAACACTTTACGAAACTCCACGTAATTTTGTTATTTATACTGGTAACTAGCTAATTACCAAATCGATAAATTGCACCAATGTTGATTCCGAAAGAATCATAGGGAGCAGATTGTTTAAAATCTATAACTTCTTACGTTTGATCAAAACCAGGGTTTCCCGGATAATTATCGGTTGATTTTACTGTATCAACATATTTAATATTTTTTCCATCACCCAAATCTTCAAGAGTTGTTACAATAGGAAAGCCTGGAATAGTACCAACTTGATGTGGTGATATACTCTGATTATATTTTGTGTATTCAGCTGTACCACTTTTTATTGCTAATCCTAAATACTCCATTTCGGTAAACAAACTCCATCCTTTTTCAAAAGCGTAATAATAACCAATAGCACCAGAAAAACCAAGAGAAAACTCTCCTTTAAGTTCCATTTCATAAGAAGTTTCTACTTGAAAAGGAATTTCACCTATACCGGGTATTTGACTTCCAAATATTCTATTATCTTCAACCTCAACAGTAGTTTTTCCACCTAAAGGAATATAAAAACCAAACCTACCGTAAAATCCGATATTTGTTTTATAAACTAATGATAAAGTGGATCTTATTAATTGAGAATAAGCAATTGCATCAGTGGAAACTGCAGTATTATTGTTAACAGGTAATCCATCAATTCCAATTAAAACATCAGATTTTTTTTGCTCAGAACCATCTAAAAAACCTATATTCAATTCTACTCCAAAGCGCTGACTAAAAAAATAACCAAGTTTTACTCCTCCACTAAATCCCTCACCATAGCTACCATAAATATTTGTAGTTTCTAAAACACCATTATTTGATTTTACTTCTTTCCCATTAACACGAGGAGTAGCTCCAAAACTATAGCCTAAATTACCTCCGATATAAAATTGTGAATAAACTGTAGTTGATAATAATATAAAAATTGAAATGATTGTTACTTTTTTCATGATTAAAGGTTTGAAATTAGTGTAATAAAGGTACCAAAAATATGATAGACATGATATAAATAAGTAAAAATTAGAAATTTCTTTATTAATTTAGTGACTTAAATAGAAATCTAAATATATATGTTGCAAAATGTTTTTATAGTATCAGATGGAACTGGTGGTACAGCGAGACAATCATTAAAAGCAGCTTTAGTTCAATTTGAATTTATCGAAGTTGAGCCTTTTATTCGCCCTAATGTTCGTACTGAAGAACAAATTATGGAAATTATATACGAATCAGAAAAGATTCATGGACTTATTATTCATACACTAGTATCACGAGAGTTACGACATTTTATTTTAAAAAAAGGAAGGCTTCATAATATTAGAACTATTGACTTGATGGGGCCTCTACTTGCACAATTATCTCACCATTTTGAAAATGTTCCAACCGAAAAACCAGGTATATTTCGTAAATTGAACAAAGCCTATTTTCAAAGAATTGAAGCTATTGAATTTGCACTTCGTCATGATGATGGTCAGCATGTAAATGAATTGGATAATGCCAATATTGTATTGTTAGGTGTTTCAAGAACTTTTAAAACCCCTTTAAGTGTTTACATGGCATATAAAGGTTGGAAAGTCGCAAATATTCCAATAATATTAAATTTTCCACTCCATGATAATGTTTATAAACTCCCGCCTGAACGAATTTTTTGTTTAACAACTTACCCAAGCAGATTAACAAAATTGAGGCAGGTAAGAGATGTACATTTAGGGGGTTTAACTGGTAATTACTCAAACTTATCTTATGTGCAGCAAGAATTAAATTACGGCAATAGAATTTTTAACTTAAATTCAAAATGGAAAGTCGTTGATGTTACTAATAAACCAATTGAAGAAATATCTTCTGAAATTTTAACTCATATTAAAAGCAAAGGGGGAATAACATGATGCCTAATTTAGTTTTTGTTTTGTTCATAAAAAATATTCAATTCCTTTAAATATTTCTGTTTTGTTTTTTCATCTATTAAAGCATATTGAAACGAATTTTTAGCCAATTCATATAAATCTTCTTTTGTTAAGTTTAAAGCCTTTTGTATTTCAATATAATTTTGATTTACTTGTCCTCCGAAATAAGCTGGATCATCAGAATTTATGGTAACTTTTAATCCTAATTCCATCATCTTTTTTAATGGATGATCCTTTAAATTTTTCACTACTTGTAAAGAAGTATTTGATAGCGGACAAACCGTCAACGCGATATCTCGATTAATTATTTCTTGAATTAGTATTGGATCTTGAAGAGAATTATTACCATGGTCAATACGTTTAATTTTTAAAATATCTAAGGCTTCCCAAACATAATCAGCATCGCCTTCTTCACCAGCATGAGCCAAAGGTATATACCCCTCTTTTACAGAAGCATCAAACACATTTTTAAATTTTGAAGGAGGATTTCCCCTTTCAGAAGAATCTAGTCCAACAGCTGTAATTAAATGTTTATAATCCAAGGATTGTTCAAGTGTTTTAAAAGCATCTTCTTCTGATAAGTGGCGTAAATAACTCATAATTAATAAGGAGGTAACTCCCAATTGTTTTTCTGCATCATTGCATGCCTTAGATATTCCTTTAATAACAGTTTCAAAAGATATACCACGCTCAGTATGAGTTTGCGGATCAAACATGATCTCTGTATGCCGAACATTTTGATTTGCACATTTCTTGAGGTAGCTATAAGTTAAATCATAAAAATCCTGTTCGGTAATTAAAACACTTGCACCTTGATAATATATATCTAAAAAGTCTTGTAGACAATCAAATTGATAGGCTTTTTCAATTTCTTCAACTGATTTATAAGGAATTTCAATCTTATTTCGTTGAGCAATTTCAAACATTTGAGCTGGTTCAAAAGAACCTTCTATATGCAAATGCAACTCTGCTTTAGGTAAGTTTTTTATAAATTTTTTCATTTTAATTAATTTGGAAATCAAAATTAAGCAAATTTTAAGTTCTATTAACCTGAGTTCGATATAATATATTTTTACAGCTTAGATTAATTTTTTTATATTCGAAGGTGAATTTTAGAAGGACTAACTAGTTAATTTGATAAAATTTAGCAAGAATAGAGTAAAATTAATAAAGCCCAACGGGTATTCAAATAAAAAGCAATCTTTACAATATAAAATATTTTCAAATATCTTGATATTTGAAAAATTTCACCCTTCAAATCTTATCTTCTTTTTGAATCCTGTATATTAAATCTTATATCAAATTCAGGTTATTATAAAATGTTGATATTTGTATCATGAAAAATTTAAAAAAAATAGGTTTAGTTTTTTTATTTTCAATTCTATTATTATTTACAATTAACAAAATGATGAGTCAAACAAATAATATAGTTGTTGGAGACATAGTTCCAATATTTACTTTAAAAGATCAAAACAATAATCAATTTAATCTGGATGACTATAGAGGTAAAAAACCTATGGTTATATATTTTTACCCCAAAGATGATACACCAGGTTGTACAAAAGAGGCCTGTTCTTTTCGTGATGAATTTGAAGTATTTAGCGATTTAAATGTTGAGGTTATTGGTATTAGTTCAGATAATGTGGCTTCACATAAAAAGTTTTCAGAAAAGTATAACTTACCTTTTACTTTATTGGCTGATACTGATAAAAAAGTACAGAAACTCTTTGGAGTACCAAAAAGTTTTATGGGATTGGTTCCAGGTAGAGTAACTT
>DAOVTF010000166.1 GCA_030633225.1 Flavobacteriaceae bacterium | reverse complement strand
TTGGAGGAATGTTTAAAAACAATGCACTTTTGCATTTCTTTAAAAGCACATTAAATGTAGGTGTTTTGATCTTATTATTACAATCAGCGGATTGGCTTAAAGAAAAAATTGTTCAACAAAATAAGTCTACCGAATTTTTTATCCTGCTTTTTTCATCTTTATTAGGAATGTATTATATGATCTCCTCCGGAGATTTTCTAATGTTCTATATAGGTTTGGAATTGGCAACTTTACCAGTAGCTGCTTTGGTGGCCTATGAGACTTCTAAACGAGATTCTGCAGAAGCAGGAGTAAAATTTATTCTGTCATCAGCACTTGCATCCGGAACGGCCTTATTAGGTATTTCGTTTTTATACGCAACTACTGGAACGATCTATTTTGATGTAATGGCAGAAGTTTTAACGATGTCAAACTTATCAATTTTAGGTTTTATATTTTTCTTTTCAGGATTGGCATTTAAAATTTCATTAGTACCATTTCATTTTTGGACAGCTGATGTTTATGAAGGGGCACCCATTAGTATTGCTTCATACCTCTCAGTTATTTCAAAAGGAGCAGCAGTAATTATTTTAATGATTATTTTATTTACCGTAATGAAACCATTGATGCCGATTTGGATTAAGGTTATCTATATGGTTTCTATCGCTACCATGTTTATTGGTAATATATTTGCATTAAGGCAAAAGAACATGAAACGGTTTTTAGCTTATTCATCAATAGCACAGGCAGGTTTTATTTTGCTAGGGTTTTTATCTAATGATCAATTAGGATATACAACCATTATTTATTTCGTAGCCATATATATCTTTTCAAACTTAGGAGCTTTTGGTGTTGTACAAACAATATCTTTAGCAACAGGAAAAGAGAATATGGATGATTATGAAGGACTTTATCGTACCAATCCTAAATTGAGTTTGGTAATGATGTTAGCTTTATTTTCTTTGGCAGGAATACCACCTTTAGCAGGGTTTTTTGGTAAATTCTTCTTGTATACAGCCGCAGCGAGTAAAGGTTATTATGTATTGGTATTTATCGCAGTAGTAAATGCAACCATATCATTGTATTATTATTTATTGGTAATAAGGGCAATGTTTCTGCGTAAAAATGAAAATGCAATACCTTTCTTTAAAAGTCAGCCTTATATGAGATTAGGTTTAATATTGGCATCTATCGGTATTCTTGTTATTGGATTGTATAGTCCGATTTATGAATATATCTATTCAATTAGTAATAGTTTTTTAAATTAAGAATTTATGGTACTTGGAGGTAAACACTTATTTGGAAGCATTGACGATATTAGAGTAACTTTTATTGAAAAGAAAATAGAAGAGGATCGAAAAGATTTTTTAAAAAAACTTTTAGAAAAGAATGATTTTGAAGTTGTGATCCAAGAAGAAAAGAGAAAAAGCGAAGAAGAACCACAACTTTATTCTGTTGGTGTTACCGATATGACTTTTAACCCAACGACTTTTATTTTTCAACGTAGGTTAAAAACATTAGATGGTGAACATATTGTGAATCAGGATTACTGGAATCAAAAGTCTGAAGATCCAAAACCGCAATATTGGAAAAACTCAAAATAGTAGCATTAATTAAAATGAATATGAGAAGTGAATAAATTATCGCTTCCCTTTTTTGTTTATTATTAATACACTTAACAATTAAATTACATTAACTTTCTATATTTTACTAATATATTCATATATTGATATATAATAATATCATATATAACTATTTGATATTAAGTAATATAATATTTTAAATAGCATTAGTTTTATGGATATTTTACATGTAAGTGCCGAATGTTTTCCTGTTGCAAAAGTTGGTGGTTTAGCTGATGTTGTTGGTGCCTTGCCAAAGTATCAAAATAAATTAGGTATTATTTCAAAGGTAATTCTTCCATATTATGATAATAGTTATATAAAAAACAAGAAACAAGAATCAGTTTATAAAAGTAAATTGAAACTTGGTTCAACTTCTTATAGCTTTGAAATTTTAGAATTAAAAACAAAATTAGGGTTTCAACTATTTTTAGTTAAAATTCCAGGATTGCTAGATCGTGAGAATGTTTATGGTTATGTTGATGATACAGAACGATTTTTATCCTTTCAAATAGCTGTTTTAGATTGGGTAGTGAAAAGTAAAGCAAAGCCATCTGTTATTCATTGCCACGATCATCATACAGGGTTTATTCCTTTTATGATGTCTCATTCAAAAAAGTATAAAACATTAAAAAACATTCCAACAATATTGACTATTCATAATGCTCAATATCAAGGTCAGTTTGGTTTTGATAAACTAGATTATATACCAGCATTTAATCAAGACAAGATAGGATTATTAGACTGGAATAATCAAATAAATCCATTAGCTACAGCTATAAAATGTGCATGGAGAATAACAACTGTTTCTCCTAGTTATTTGGAAGAATTATCAATTCATGCCAATGGATTAGAATATTTATTAAAACACGAAAATCAAAAATCACTAGGTATTTTAAATGGAGTTGATACTAATGTTTGGGATCCTGAAAAAGATAAATTAATAACTAAGAACTATTCTGTAAAAACTGTTCAATCTGGTAAAAAAGCAAATAAAAACTATTTATGCGAACGGTTTAATTTAGACAGATCAAAACCTTTATTTTCTTTTATTGGTAGGTTGGTTTATGAAAAAGGAGCAGATTTATTTTCTGATATATTTTATAAATCATTACTTAAGAATAATGCTAGTATTTTAGTTTTAGGATCTGGAAATAAAGAGGTAGAAGCAAAATTAAAATCTTTAAATATTCCATTTAAAAATAGTTACAATTCTTTTATTGGGTACGACGAGGTCTTAGCGCATCAAATATATGCCGGATCAGATTTTTTACTAATGCCTTCAAGGGTAGAGCCATGTGGTTTGAATCAAATGTATGCATTGCGCTATGGAACAATTCCAATAGTTAGAAGAATAGGTGGTTTAAAAGATACGGTTATTGATATTGGTGATGGTGGATTTGGTATTTGCCATGATCAATCATCAGTAAGTGATGTTGTTTATTCTATAGATAGAGCAGTAGAATTTTATCAAAATCAGGCAGCGTTTAAAAAAACTAGAAAAAAATGTATGCAAATTGACTATTCATGGAATAAGTCTGCACAAGAATATTTATCTTTATACAAATCTTTAACCAACTAATTATGTTTGACAATAAAGTATTAGCAATAATATTAGGGGGAGGTCAGGGTTCGCGACTTTATCCTTTAACTGAAAGCAGATCGAAACCGGCAGTACCGATAGCAGGAAAATATAGATTGGTAGATATTCCAATTTCAAATTGTATTAATTCAGGTATTAAACGAATGTATGTTTTAACACAGTTTAATTCTGCTTCATTAAATAGGCATATCAAAAACACTTATCATTTTAGTTTTTTTAGTGAAGCATTTGTAGATGTATTAGCTGCAGAGCAAACGCCACATAATGAAGGTTGGTTTCAAGGTACTGCAGATGCAGTAAGACAAAGTTTACATCATTTTAAAAGGCATGATTTTGATTATGCTTTAATTCTTTCGGGAGATCAATTGTATCAGATGGACTTTAATTTAATGCTGAATGATCATGTTTCAAAAAAAGCCGATATAACTGTTGCAACTTTACCTGTTAATGATAAAGATGCACCAGGGTTTGGAATTTTAAAAACCAATAAAGATGATTTTATTAGTTCTTTTATTGAAAAACCAGATAAAGATTTATTGCCTGATTGGACATCTGACGTGAGTAAAGAAATGAAGTCAAAGGGTAGAAAATATCTTGCTTCTATGGGAATTTATATTTTTAATAGAAAATTGTTGTTTGATCTATTAGAAAATCCAGATACCATTGATTTTGGAAAAGAAATTATTCCTCAATCCATAGATGATTATAAAGTATTAAGTCATCCTTATGAAGATTATTGGACAGATATTGGAAATATAGATTCATTTTTTGATGCAAATATTGGTCTCACAGATGATATGCCAAATTTTGATCTTTATTGTAAAAATAAAAGAGTTTATACCAGAGCCAGAATGTTACCAACCTCAAAGGTTTCTGGCACAACTTTAAATAAGACCGTAATAGCCGAAGGGTGTATTATTCAGGCTGCTAAGATAGAACGTTCTGTTATTGGAATTAGATCAAGAATAGGTAATGAATCAACTGTAATTAATACCTATATGATGGGAAATGATTATTATGAATCCCTTGAGGAAATTGAACAAAGCAAAATAAATGTTTTGATGGGAATTGGAGAAAGGTGTTTTATAAAAAATGCAATAATTGATAAAAATTGCCGTATTGGAGATGATGTTAGAATTAATGGTGGCCGACGGTTAAAAGATACTGAAACGGATACTTATGTTGTTAGAGACGGAATAGTTGTTATTAAAAAAAATGCAATAATTCCTAAGGGATTTGTGATTTAAATTTCTTTAATCAAAAAATATATACATGGCAAAAGTTAAACCACATTCTCTTTTTACAGATTTTGATATTGACCTATTCAAATCTGGTAAGCATTATCGATTATATGAAAAATTTGGAGCACATCCATTAAATTTAGATGGAGAAAATGGTGTGTATTTTTCTGTATGGGCGCCATCAGCTAAGTCGGTTTCTGTAATTGGAGATTTTAATTTCTGGAATGATAAACAACATAAATTAAATGTTCGATGGGATGAGTCTGGAATTTGGGAAGGTTTTGTTCCAAGTGCAAATATTGGTATGCGTTATAAATTTAAAATTAAAACGCATCACCATGTAGAAACAGAAAAAGCAGATCCTTATGCTTTTTCAAGCGAGCAACCACCAAATACTGCTTCTATAATTAGTAAAATTGACAATTATAAGTGGAAGGATAAAGATTGGATGGCTTATAGAAAAGATAAAAATGGATTGGATAAACCTTACTCGGTTTATGAGGTTCATTTAGGGTCTTGGATGAGAAATGAAGACGATAATAGTTTCTTATCCTACAAAGATTTATCTAAAAAACTTGTTGCTTATGTAAAAAAAATGAATTTCACTCACGTGGAGTTTATGCCTATTATGGAATATCCGTATGATCCTTCTTGGGGTTATCAATTAGTTGGATATTTTG
>DAOVTF010000156.1 GCA_030633225.1 Flavobacteriaceae bacterium | reverse complement strand
TAATTTGTTTTTTCAAGTTTTTTCTTTCAACTATTTTATCTAAAAAACCATGTTCCAATAAAAATTCAGATCGTTGAAACCCTTCTGGTAAATCTTTTCCAGTAGTATCTTTCACAACTCGAGGGCCGGCAAAAGCAATCAAAGCATTAGGTTCAGCAATATTAATATCGCCTAACATTGCGTATGAAGCAGTTGTACCACCAGTAGTTGGATCAGTACATAAGGAGATGTAAGGTATTTTTGAATCTGATAATTGAGCCAATTTTACTGAGGTTTTAACCAATTGCATTAATGATAATGATGCCTCCTGCATTCGAGCACCACCTGATTTTGATATCATTAAAAAAGGTATTTTCTTTTTAATAGAATAATCAATCGCTCTGGCAATTTTTTCACCAACAACGCTACCCATTGAACCGCCAATAAAAGCAAAATCCATTGCAGCAATAACAATATCTTTTCCAAAAGATTTACCAACTGCAGTACGTACTGCGTCTTTAAGATTGGTTTTTTTCTTTGCTTCTTTTAACCTATCAGTATATTTCTTAGTATCAGTAAATCGAAGAGGGTCTTTAGAAACTATATCTGGGTTTAACTCCTTAAATTTATTATCATCAAATAATATTTCAAAATATTCTGCACTTCCAATACGTACATGATAACCATCTTCAGGACTTACATATAAATGATCTTTTAGATCGTCGGAATCAATTACTTTTCCACTAGGAGTTTTATACCACAACCCTTTTGGAACATCTTTTTTTTCTTCAGTAGGTGTTTGAATCCCTTTATTTTTTCTTTTAAACCAAGAACTCATATCATCATTATTTATAATGTCATTTTCAAAAAGTGACATGTTTTAAATATTAAAATAGTTTGGCAAGTTATAAAAAATATGGTGAATCAATTATTTATTAATTCACCATATTAAATTTAAAGGGTGTTGACATTGTTTAAATCTTCAAAAGCCTGTTTTAGTCTGGCTCTAAAAGTATTTTCACCTTCACGAACCCATTTTCTTGGGTCATAATATTTTTTGTTTGGCGCATCTTCTCCATCAGGATTACCTATCTGACCTTTTAAATAGTCTTTTTTACTATTCATATAATCTCTTATACCTGTCATATATCCATATTGCAGATCGGTATCAATATTCATTTTTATTACACCATAACCAATGGCTTCTCTAATTTCTTCAAGAGTAGAACCTGATCCGCCATGGAAAACAAAATCAACCGGATTTTTACCAGTATTATATTTATTTTCAATATATTTTTGTGAATTATCTAATATTTTTGGAGTTAGTTTTACATTACCTGGCTTGTAAACTCCATGAACATTTCCAAAGGAAGCTGCAATAGTAAATTTATCACTTACCTTTAATAATTCTTCATATGCATATGCAACTTCTTCAGGTTGTGTATATAATTTTGACACATCAACATCTGTGTTGTCAACTCCATCTTCTTCACCACCTGTAATTCCTAATTCAATTTCAAGTGTCATATCTATTTTACTCATTCGCTCTAGATATCTTTTTGAAATTTCAATATTATCTTCTAAAGTTTCTTCCGAAAGATCGATCATATGAGAACTATATAGCGGAACACCATTTTGTTTGTAAAACTCTTCGCCAGCATCTAGCAATCCATCAATCCATGGTAATAATTTTTTTGCACAATGGTCAGTATGTAAAATTACAGGAATACCATATTCTTTTGCTAAAACATGAATATGTTTTGCACCAGCAATAGCACCAACAATAGCAGCTTTTTGATTTTCGTTACTTAATCCTTTTCCCGCATTAAAATGAGCTCCTCCATTTGAAAACTGTATGATAACCGGGGCGTTTAATTCTTTAGCAGTTTCTAAAACCGCATTAGCTGAACTTGAACCAATAATATTTGCAGCTGGTAATGCAAAATTCTTTTCTTTTGCCAATTTAAAGATTTCTTGAACTGTATTTCCTGTAGCTACTCCTGATTTTATTTTTTGTGACATTTTAAAACTATTTTAGTGAAAAATTAAGTGACAAAAATACGAAAATTACAAATTAGAAAGGATAATTAATCCCAATATTATAAACGGCATTTCCAAAATTATAATTTACAAACCATTTATTATCCCTTAATAAATACGGTTCATAAGTTTTGAATCCAGTATCAAATCTAAAAACTAAAAATCCGAAATTATATCGTAAACCAATTCCAGAACCAACAGCTGTGTTTTTTAAAGAATTAAAACTATTTAATTTTCCTTCGTCACTGTAAAGATTAGAATCGGTAATATCCCAAATATTACCTGCATCAATAAATAAAGCACTAAAAATTTTATTTGTAAGCTTAAATCTATATTCTAAATTAGTAACAATTTTAAATGTAGCCACATTATATTCTAAAGTGTTCAGTTCAGCTCCTGGACCTAGATCGAATGTACGCCAAGCTCTAATTTCATTACTACCACCGGCACTATAACTTCTACTAAATGGAATACTACTAGAGTTTCCATATGGTATAGCTGCACCAACAAAAGTTCGAAAAACTAAGATATTATTCTTTCTTAATTCCCAATATTTTTTATACTCAAATTCGGTTTTAAAGTACTGAGCTATTGGTAGTCCAAACATTAATTTTTGCCCTTCACTATTTTTATTTGGCGCTATTAGTGTTGATAAATTTCCAGAAGAAACAAATCTAGCTGTAAAATAGGAAAAGTTGTTGTCGTTTATATTTTTTCTCGTATTGTAAACAAATGAATATGAAATTACAGGCACCATTACATTCTCAGTTAAAATATCTTGTCGTTCATTTACATCGGAAGCTGTATCAAAATCTTCTGGATAAGTGTCTTCAAATCCATTTTCAGGATCTAAAATTTCGTCCATCTCATCATTTATTGCATCGTAGTTTTCAACAGTATTTTCAGGTAATTCATTTCCAGTAATTTCTATAGACACATTATTTAATTTCTCATATTCAGAATCATATATAAAAAAGTAATTATCAATATTTAGATTTTTAATGTATTGCAAATTTAAAAGATCGATTCTGTGTCCCCTTTCTTTTGTGCTTTTCCATGAATACCCTATACCACCTGATATAGTTTGCCTGTCTAATCCGATATTTTTTTGAACACTTAAACTAGCATTTATATCGGTTTTAGGCGCCATATGTTTAGGTATAATTCCTGAAGTGTTTATTGGAAACAAAAGGCGAGGAAATTTTAATGAGGCACTTGAAATGAGTTCCCAGGCATTAAAAAAACTGGAGCTATTAGAGGCATCATTTGACACGTTTAAAAAGGAACCTTGAAATGCTATTTCAAGAGTTTCAGATCCTTTAAAAAGATTTCTTGCTAATAGTGTTGTTTTACCCAATATTCCAAATGGTTTTATATTTGAAGTAGTGGCATCTAAATCAAAAGAGATGGAGTATTTATCTAGGGGAGTTAAATATATATTGGCAGTTAGAGAATCTCCACTTTTTTCAATATAGTTTATATCAATTGATGAAGAAAAAGAGTTTAAATTTCTTAAATGATTTTGAGATAGACTTTTTTCAGCATCTTTATAATAATCATTTGGTGTAATAAAAAGTGAATTGACCAAGTGCTTTGGATTAAATTTCATTTTTCCATAACTGTAAAAATTATAGTTATTATATGTTACAGAGTCTTTAAATTTTTTATTTAAATTTTTTATAGAAAAATCAGTATAAACATTAACTTCGGTAACTTTTTTAACTTTATAAGGAATTTTAACAGCACTGTCATTTACACTTGTAATTCTTTCAGGAATTTTTAACAATACATTTTTTCTATAGGATTGTTTAGTAGAATCTGTCCAAAACCCTAAACTATTACTTTTATAATGATAAATTCCTGAATTTCTATAAAGTGTTACTAAACGTATTTCTTCTTGTTCAAAATCATCAAAAACAAATGGGTTGCCTTTTTTAATAATTGATTTATCTTTATGTAATTGATAAATTGAATCTAAAACATGAGATTCAATTTCTGTAGTAATTGTATCAATATAGTATTGTTGGTTGGTAGTTATTTTGTAATTAATACCTATTTCTTTTTCTTTTAATTGCTCTTTTTCAAAAACCACATTAGCTTCAAAATAGCCTTTCGAGATAAAATAATCTTTTAATGATTTAGTTGATTTGGTTGTTTTCACCTCATCAAAAATAATTGGTGCTTGTCCTTTATTTAAAAACCAATTATTAAAGTTTTTATCTGAATTATAAATTACCCTTGTTTGTTTTTCGGAAAAAAAGTTTTTATAGTTCTCATACTTCTTTGAATTATTTACCATCCATTCTTCAAATGTTTCCTCAAAATTAGGATCTCCAAAATTGTAAAAATATAAAGATAAAGGCATGCCAGCCACACTTTGAATTGGTTTTTGCACTAAAAATTGATTAAGATCTTCTTTTCTGTTTTGTTTATCATCAACATAAATAGTATTTGATTTAAGTAGATTTTCGTCTTCAGGAACATATTTAGTAGTGTTACACGAAACTATTAACGCTAATATTAACGCAAAGAATAGTATTTTTGTAAAGAAATGAGGCAAAGAATCAATGTTTTAAATCTAATTCAAAAGTAACATTATTTACATGTTAAGCAAAAATCAAATTAAATTAATAAATAGTTTAAAGAAAAAAAAATTTCGTTTACAACATAAATTATTCATTGCAGAGGGAATTAAAGTTGTTGAAGAGCTTCTTTTCTCTAGTTTTAAATTGCATAAATTATTTTGTACAGAAGATTATAACAACAAATTAAATATTGAAAACCTACAAACTATTTCAGAAAACGAATTAAGAAAAATTAGTGAGTTTGGTTCTCCAAACCAAGTTTTAGGAGTTTTTGAAATTCCTGAAAAAGAAAAAGTGAAAACAACAGGAATATCGTTGATATTAGATGAGATTAATGATCCGGGTAATTTGGGAACCATTATTAGACTTTGTGATTGGTTTGCAGTTGATCAGTTAGTTTGTTCGATAAATACGGTTGATTGCTATAACCTAAAAGTAGTTCAAGCAAGTACGGGATCTTTATCTCGTGTTTCAATAGTTTACACGGATTTAAAACAATTTCTTAAAAAAGAAGTCAGACCTATTTACGGTGCATTATTAGAAGGAGAAAATGTATACAAAACAACTTTATCAAATCATGCTGTATTGATTATGGGTAACGAAGCAAATGGAATAAGCTATGAAACGCAAAATTTCATCAACAAACCAATAACAATCCCACAATTTGGTATAGCTCAAAATACCGAAAGTTTGAATGTTGCAACAGCAACTGCAATTTTATTGAGCGAG
>DAOVTF010000279.1 GCA_030633225.1 Flavobacteriaceae bacterium | reverse complement strand
ATTCGGTTATATTAAATAAAAATTCACCGCATATAGAATTAGCAAAAACAATTGAAGATTTTGAAAACCCCAAAAACGGAATGGTAATGGATTTTGGGGATTTAAAACGAATTGTCAAAAAAGAAATAGTAGATGTTTTTGATCATGCAGTTATTTTAAATAAAAATTCACCACATATTGAATTGGCAAAAACTATTGAAGAATATTCACATAAAATAGTTTTAGTTAGCTATCAACCAACTAGTGAGAATATGCTGTTTGATTTTGCCGAAAAAATAAAAGCACAATTACCTCAAAATGTTTTCTTACATTCGTTAAAATTAAACGAAACAGCAAATTCTTACGCCGAATGGTTTGCTAGTGACCAAGAATAGTAAATGCATAAATGAGTACAAACAAAAAAATATATTTTGCTTCTGATCAACATTTTGGCATTCCAGACCTTAAGAATAGCCAACAACGTGAAAAGAAATTTGTTCAATGGTTAGATCAAATTAAAGAAGATGCTGAAGCTATTTTTTTGCTAGGTGATTTATTTGATTTTTGGTTTGAATACAAAACAGTTGTTCCAAAAGGATTTGTTAGAGTTTTAGGAAAATTAGCAGAAATTAGTGATGGTGGTATTCCAATTCGCTTTTTTATTGGTAATCACGACCTTTGGATGAAAGATTATTTTGAAACGGAATTGAATATCCCAATTTACAACAAACCAAAGGAGTACACATTTAATAACAAAACTTTTTTAATTGGGCATGGTGACGGTTTAGGTCCGGGAGACAATGGATATAAACGAATGAAAAAAGTGTTTACTAATCCTCTCTCAAAATGGCTTTATAAATGGTTACATCCAGATATTGGAGTTTGGTTAGCACAATATTTATCTACCCAAAATAAATTGATCTCCGGGGAAGAAGATGTGAAATTTTTAGGTGAGGATAATGAATGGTTAGTTCAATATGCAAAGAGAAAATTAGAAACTAAACATTTTGATTACTTTGTATTTGGTCACCGTCATTTACCCATGGAAATTGAAGTTGGTAAAAACAGCAAATACATCAATACTGGTGATTGGATTAGTCATTTTACTTATGCTGTTTTTAATGGAAATGATTTGGAATTGAAAGAGTATAAAAATAGTTAAACGATATAGTCAATCAGCAAATAACATTTATTAATGGCAAAAACCAAAACTACTTTCTTCTGTCAAAACTGTGGAGCACAATTTCCAAAATGGATTGGAAAATGCACTTCTTGTAATGAATGGAATACTATAGTTGAGGAAATTATTCAAAAAGAAGAAAGTAGAAACTGGAAACAATCTACATCAGTAAAAAAAGCTAATAAAGCTTTAAAGATTAAAGATATTTCTACTTTGCAAGAAGATAGAATACCAACAAATAATAACGAATTAAATAGAGTTTTAGGCGGTGGTTTAGTTAATGGTTCAGTTGTATTACTTGGTGGTGAACCAGGAATTGGTAAATCAACCTTACTGTTACAAATAGCATTATTAATGCAAAGTAAAGTACTTTATGTTTCAGGTGAAGAAAGTCAGTCACAAATAAAATTAAGAGCAGAAAGATTGAAAAGCAAAAATGAAAATTGTTTGATCTTAACTGAAACCAAAACCCAAAACATTTTTAAAACCATTGAAGAAACAACACCTGATGTTGTTGTAATTGATTCTATTCAAACTTTGCATACTGATTATATTGAAGCATCACCAGGTAGTATTTCACAAATTAGAGAAGCTACAGCTGAGCTGATTAAATATGCGAAAGAAACCAATACTCCGGTTGTATTAATAGGTCATATTACTAAAGAAGGCACTATTGCTGGGCCAAAAATTTTGGAACATATGGTCGATGTGGTTTTACAGTTTGAAGGAGATAGAAATCATACATACAGAATACTCCGAGCGCAAAAAAACAGATTTGGTTCTACGGCTGAACTTGGTATCTATGAGATGTTGAATACAGGCTTAAGGGAAGTTTCAAACCCATCAGAAATATTAATTTCAGAGAAAGATTCAGATTTAACGGGCACGGCAATTTCGGCAACTTTAGAAGGCATGCGACCTTTAATGATTGAAGTTCAAGCTTTGGTAAGTACAGCGGTTTATGGTACTCCACAACGTTCGGCAACGGGATATAATATAAAACGATTAAATATGCTTTTGGCAGTTTTAGAAAAACGAGCTGGTTTTAGGCTAGGAGCAAAAGATGTTTTTTTAAATATAGCAGGAGGAATAAAAGTTGAAGATCCAGCAATTGATTTGGCTGTTGTCTGCTCAATTTTATCTTCTAATGAAGAGGAAGCAATTCCTCAAGATGTTTGTTTTGCTGCCGAAGTAGGTTTATCAGGAGAAATAAGAGCGGTTAATAGAATTGAGCAACGCATTATTGAGGCTGAAAAACTAGGTTTTAAGAAAATCATTTTATCAAAATTTAATAAAATTGCTAAGAAAAACTACCAAATAGAAATTATTAAAGTTTCAAAAGTTGAAGACGTGGTTAAGGTATTGTTTTAAATATCTTAATCTTCTATTTTTGATTCCATACTCCAACCACCATAGATTCCGTTTGAAGAATAAACCAACGCTTTTACCAAACGAGTTAAATTATATATAGATTCAGGATGAACAGAATCTTTTCTTGAAATCAATATTTCGTAGGGATATTTTTCACCCGTTTTAGTATGAACAGAGTCGATACTAAATTCTAATTTTTTGACATTTTTAATAAATTTCTCTCTTTTTTTGATATTATTATGATAAACCCAATGATCGACTTTTCTAGTACCGCTAAGATTATCTCCATTGTTTGCTAAGTCAATTAAAAATTCTTGATCTAAAAAATAATCATTACTAACATTAATAGGGTAGATATTTTTATAATAATAATCCCAATTTTTGTCCCTTACAATCTTCATATAGTTATTGGATTTATTAAAATTATTTTCAAATAATTGATTAAACCTATTTCTAATATTCACAGTATCTTTTATATAATACACATCTAATCCAATACATTGATAAGTAATAATACCAACTAATTTATTTTT
>DAOVTF010000175.1 GCA_030633225.1 Flavobacteriaceae bacterium | reverse complement strand
GATTTTGGGTTAACCGATGTTTATCTTCATGCTTTTACAGATGGTAGAGATGTAGATCCAAAATCGGGGAAAGGTTTAATTGCTGATATTGAAGATTATATGAATAGTACAACGGGAAAATTAGCTTCTGTTTGTGGTAGATATTATGCCATGGATAGAGATCAACGATGGGAACGTGTAAAACTATCATACAATTCCTTGGTAAACGGACTGGGTGAAAAATCTAAAAATGCAAGTGAAAGTATTCAAAATAGTTATGATAATAAAATAACAGATGAATTTATCAAGCCCATTATTATGGTTGATGAAAATAACAATCCAATTGCTAAAATTGAAGGAGACGATGTGATAATCTTTTTCAATTTTAGAACGGATCGTGGACGGCAATTGACTCGTGCTTTAACTCAAGAAGAGTTTCCAGAATATAATATGCATACCTTGCCATTGCATTATGTAACAATGACAAATTATGATAACTCATTTAAAAACATATCTGTAATT
This sequence comes from Flavobacteriaceae bacterium, assembly GCA_030633225.1. Taxonomy (GTDB): domain Bacteria; phylum Bacteroidota; class Bacteroidia; order Flavobacteriales; family Flavobacteriaceae; genus Lutimonas. The sequence continues at coordinate 4,480 of DAOVTF010000175.1, read as the reverse complement.
TATCCAAAAGAAAATCTAACCGAAACTTTAGGTGAAATTTTAGAAAAAAACAATAAAAAACAAATTAGGATTGCTGAAACTGAAAAATATCCACATGTTACTTTTTTCTTTTCAGGTGGGAGAGAAAAAGAATTTAATGGCGAAAAAAGACTTCTTTGCCCTTCGCCAAAAGTAGCCACTTATGATCTACAACCAGAAATGAGTGCAAAAGATATTGAAGAAGCTATTATTCCTGAATTACAAAAACAAGAAGCAGATTTTATTTGCCTGAATTTTGCCAATACAGATATGGTAGGCCATACGGGAATTATGGAGGCTGCCATTAAAGCTGCCGAAACAGTTGATGCATGTCTTAAAAAAGTTATTACTGCTGCATTAGAAAACAATTATTCAAGTATTATAATTGCAGATCATGGAAATAGTGAGACAATGATCAATGAAGATGGTAGTCCAAATACAGCACATACTACAAATCCAGTTCCTTTAATCTTGGTTGAAAAAAACAAAGAAAACAAAATCTATGATGGAATTCTAGGAGATATTGCTCCTACAATTTTAGATTTAATGAAAATTGAGCAACCAAAAAGCATGACACAAAAATCATTATTAAAAAAATAACTATGAAAAAAATTACCTTAGTATTACTATTGTTATTACTCCAATTTAAAAGTTATTCCCAAAATGAAAAACCAACAATATCTGCCCCTTTAGATTTAATGGGTATCATAACTCAAGAAGATCTTAAAAATCAACCTTTTAATCAATGGTTTGATACAAATTATGAAAATTATAATTTAGATAAAACTGTTGTGAAAGAAATAAAAAATCATATAAATGGTATAACTATTAAAGCTTTTTTAGGTACTTGGTGTGGCGATAGTAAAATAGAAGTGCCACAGTTCTATAAATTATTAGATGCTTTAAATTTTGATTATAAAAAATTAACAATGATTGCTGTAGATAGGGATAATAAAACCCCTTACAACCTTCAAGAAGGTTTAAATATTATAAGGGTTCCAACTTTTATTTTCTATAAAAATGGGAAAGAAATTGGTAGGTATGTTGAATTTCCAAGAAAAACATTAGAAAAAGATATCTTAAAAATTGTAAGCGGCAAAGAATACAAACATTCTTATGATATAGATTAACTTTTTTTTTAGTCTATTTTCTATACAATACCTTTGTAAATTATTAGTTTATATTAAAAGATAATGTATTAAATTTGTAAAAAATCGTACCTATGCTACCAAAGAATTCCTTACTAATTGCTGTTGATTTTGATGGTACCATTGTTGAAGATGACTATCCAAAAGTTGGACCTGCAAAAATTTTCGCATTTGACACCTTATTAGAATTACAAAAAAAAGGACATCGGTTAATTTTATGGACTTATCGTTATGGTGAACGTTTGCAAGATGCTGTTGATTTTTGTAAAAAAAATGGCTTAGAATTTTATGCTGTTAATAAAAGTTATCCTGAAGAAAAATATGATGGTAGAATTAGTAGAAAGGTAAATGCTGATGTTTTTATTGATGATAGAAATATTGGTGGATTATTAGGTTGGGGTGAAATATATCAACAATTATTAAAAACAGAAAAACCAAAGGAACATAAAAGTAAAAAGGGAATATTTGGTTTCTTAAAAGGATAAATTAGATCAACTTATCTAATATTTACTCAAAAACTATTTTAATTTCAACTGTTTTCATAAAATTCCTTTTCTATTGCTTCTCTATGATCGGGGTGTGAAATCCTCAGTAATGACATTTCTCGTTGTTTTAAAGTTTTACCATATAAATTGGCAACACCATACTCTGTAACCACATAATGCACATTTGCCCTTGTTGTTACCACTCCTGCACCACGTTTTAAATAAGGTACAATTCTGCTTATTCCTTTTTTCGTTGTTGAAGGTAATGCTATAATAGCCTTTCCACCTTCACTTAATGATGCGCCTCTAATAAAATCGACCTGTCCACCAACTCCGGAATACAGTTTTGTACCAATAGAATCAGCACAAACCTGACCTGATAGATCGACTTCTACTGCAGAATTTATGGCAATCATTTTTGGATTTTGTCTTATGATTGCAGCATCATTAACAAAATCAGCTGTTCGTAATTCAATAAACGGATTGTCATCTACATAATCATATAGCTTTCTACTTCCTAATAAAAAAGTTGCCATTGCCCTTCCTGGATTAATCCCTTTATAATTTCCGTTTATCACATTTTTTAAAATCAAGTCAATTACCCCATCCGAAATCATTTCTGAATGTATACCCAAATCTTTATGATTTCCTAATCTTTGTAGAACCGCATTAGGAATATTGCCTATTCCCATTTGTAAAGTACTTCTATCATCAATCAGCTCAGCAATATGACTACCAATTTTTTGTTCAATTTCAGTAATTCTTGGAATTTGTATTTCATGAATACCTTCATTTACCTCAACAAAAGAATTAAATTCAGAGATGTGGATAATTCCATCTCCATGGGTTCTTGGCATTTGTGGATTAATCTGAGCGATAACGTGAGTTCCATTTTCAATGGCAGCAAGAGTCGCCATGACAGTAGTTCCCAATGAGCAATAACCATGTTTATCTGGCGGAGATACCTGAATTAATGTCACATCAATATCAATAATATTTCTTTTAAATAAAATAGGTAATTCACTTAAAAATACTGGCGTATAAGAACCATTTCCTGCCTGTAATGTATGTCGAACATTGCTTCCTAAAAAAAAGGAATTTACATGAAAACTGTCTTTCAATTCAGGGTTTGCATATGGTGCTTCACCCTCAGTATGTAAATGGCAAACTTCCACATTTCTTAGTTCATCACTTCTTTCCGTCATAGCATTGATCAAAGATTGGGGTGCTGCCGCACCTGCTTGTATATATACTCGATCATTTGATTTTATGATTTTGACTGCTTCTTGGGGACTTACAGATTTGTACATTTTGAAGTTATTTTTATGAGTATAAAGTTACAACTTTGATCTTTAATTTTTGACTATTTTACTTCTAATAGTGGATTGTTTTTTGAAATTATTTTAATCTTTATTTGCCATTATAACCAACTGCTTTCTTATGACTTTTTCAGTATATTTGTGCTTCTAAGATATCAATCAATGATTAAAATAAAAACCCGTGAAGAAATAGAGTTAATGCGTGAAAGTGCTTTAATTGTTTCTAAAACATTAGGTGAGGTTGCTAAAGCAATTAAACCTGGGGTAACAACTTTACAATTAGATAAAATTGCTGAAGAATTCATTAGAGATCATGGTGCTATACCTGGTTTTTTAGGATTATATGATTTTCCTAATACATTGTGTATGAGTCCAAATGAACAAGTAGTTCATGGTATTCCAAATAGTGATTCTTTAAAAGAAGGAGATATTATTTCTGTTGATTGTGGTGCTTTGAAAAATGGGTTTTATGGTGACCATGCTTATACTTTTGAAATTGGTGAAGTTGCTGAGGAGATAAAAAAATTACTCCAAATAACTAAAGAAAGTTTATATGTTGGTATAAGAGAATTTAGAGCTGGAAATCGTGTTGGTGATGTAGGTTTTGCTATACAAAAATATACTGAGAAACATGGTTATGGTGTTGTTCGTGAGCTAGTAGGCCATGGTTTAGGTAGAGAAATGCATGAAGATCCTGAAATGCCAAATTATGGAAGAAGAGGACGAGGTAAAAAATTTACAGAAGGTATGGTTGTTGCTATTGAACCAATGATTAATTTAGGTACACATCGGATAAAACAGTTTAGTGATGGCTGGACAATAAAAACAGAAGATCTAAAACCAAGTGCTCACTTTGAACATGATGTAGCAATTGTTAATGGTAAGCCCGAACTACTTTCAACTTTTAATTATATATATGATGCTTTGAGTATTGTGAGTGATGAAGAAGATGAATTCAGAAAATAATAACAAAATATTAAACCATCTTTAATTCCCTTCTTGAGAGGGGGATTATAGGGTATGCTACTCTTTCTTAAAAATGAAATTTTTTAAACTCATTCTCAACACTATTCCCCGCCCTTACTTAATTAAATTAAGTTATCTGATTAGGCCTGTATTAGCAACTTGGCTTAAAGGAGATAAGTATACAGATCCTATTGATGGTAAAAGTTTTCGTAAATTTTTACCTTACGGATATGGAGAACAAAGACCAAATGTTTTATCTCCAAGCACCCTGTCTTTAGAACGTCATCGTTTACTTTGGTTGTATTTAAAAAATGAAACCGATTTTTTTACTACTTCAAAAAAAGCACTACACATGGCACCAGAGCAATGCTTTTTACCCATTTTTAAAAAGATGAAAAATTTGGACTATACTACTGCAGATTTATACTCGCCAATAGTTGATGTAAAAGCCGATATTTTAGATCTCCCTTTTGATAATAATAGTTTTGATATCGTTTTATGTAACCATGTTTTAGAACATATTGAAGATGATAGTAAAGCAATG
>DAOVTF010000025.1 GCA_030633225.1 Flavobacteriaceae bacterium | reverse complement strand
TTTAATTCGATTATTCATACTATTCATTAATGAATCTATAAGTAAAAAGTCAACACTTTAAAAGCCATACAAGAAATATTCTGTATTGAATTTTATAAGTATATCTTTTTTCAGAGGTTATATGAGAATAGGTTTGATACGTAAATGTTTTCGAATAATTTCTTAATATTAAGTTATTGTTAACTCTATAAATAGATGGTTTTTTTAACTTAGTTTTGATATATACTTAAAATGAAGTAAATGAATAATAAGAATATTAAAATCTTATTGGTTGATGATGAACCAGATGTTTTAGAAATTGTTGGGTATCACCTAAACAAAGAAGGTTATAAAGTTTTTAAGGCAAGTAACGGAAAAGAAGCGGTAAGTAATGCGAAAGTTATTGATCCTCATTTAATTTTATTAGATATTATGATGCCAGAAATGGATGGGATTGAAGCCTGTGAAAAAATTAGAGGTCTTGATGGTTTAGAAAATGTTCTAATTGTATTTTTTACTGCAAGAAATGAAGATTATTCACAAGTTGCTGGGTTTGAGGCTGGAGCAGATGATTATATTACAAAACCTATTAAACCTAAAGTGCTTTTAAGTAAGATAAAAGGATTGTTAAGGCGCTTGAAAAAAATTGATTCCAATAAAAATCAAATTTTATCTTTTGATGGGATAACAATTAATAAGCATCAATATTTTGTTGAAATTAATGGAGAACGAATAACTCTTCCTCGTAAAGAGTTTGAATTATTATGTCTATTAGCAAGTGTGCCAAACAAAGTTTTTAATCGAGAAATAATTTTAAAAACTGTGTGGGGTCATGATGTTATTGTTGGAAGTAGAACTATTGATGTTCACATAAGAAAATTGCGTGAAAAAATTGGTGATGCATTTATTAAAACAATTAAAGGTGTTGGTTACAAATTTGTTGTCGATTAAAAACAAATCTTGATTATCTTTATACTCTAAAAAGCTAATACTTGAAATTTAATTTATTAAATAAACAAGCATTAAAAACTACGGCATTAATTGTGTCAATTATGATTATTGTTGTTTTTCTTTATTATTATTTTGAAATAATTGATAGTTTCTACGGCACTCTGGTTATAATTGTAATATCCTTTCTAACAATTTATTTTAGTTTTAAACTTGGTTTTAATAATTTAATCGATCATCAATTAAAAAAATTATATAAATCAACTTTATTTGAAAATGAAGTCATTTTTAAAAAGAACAAATCAGAAGCTGATTTTGAAAATTTTCTTTCCAATGTAAAAGATTTTACCGACTCTAAACATAAAGAAATAAAAGAGTTAACCAATAGAGATGATTTTAGAAGAGATTTTTTAGGTGATATTGCACATGAACTAAAAACCCCAATTTTTACAGCTCAAGGTTATTTGATAACACTTTTAGATGACTCTATGAAAGATTCTAGCTTAAGAAAGAAATACTTAGAAAGAGCTAATAAAAGTATTGAACGGTTGAATTTTGTAGTAAAAGATTTAGATATGATCTCAAAATTAGAATCAGGAATGAATCTAAATATCGAGTCTTTTAATATTATCAAGCTTATAGCAGATGTGTTTGAAATGCTAGAAATAAAGGCTAGTAAAAAAAATATTAATCTAACTTTTAATAAGATATATAATATCCCCATATTAGTATATGGAGATAAAGATAGAATTGAACAAGTTTTAATTAACCTAATTTCAAACTCTATCAAGTATAGTAAAAATGATGATACAACAACCGTAAGTGTTGATTCTTATTCTAAAAACCTCTTTATTATAAAAGTTTCTGATACTGGATTAGGTATAGATAAAAAGGATATTCCAAGAATATTTGAACGTTTTTACCGTGTAGATAAAAGCCGTTCAAGAGAACAAGGTGGGTCCGGGCTTGGGCTCGCTATTGTTAAACATATAATAGAAGCACATAATCAAGAGGTTTTTGTTGAAAGTACATTTGGTAAAGGTTCTGCATTTTCATTTACAATTGATAAGGTTTTATAGTATTATTTAAAAACGTTAAATAATAAATGATTTTTCTCCAATTTTAATAATCTTTTAAATTTAAATCCTGAATACTCTTTAACCTTTTCTAATAAACTTAATTCAAAATCATTTTGTAAAGTAAAAGGAACAATATTTTTTTCTTCCAAATAACTTGCTAAATACTCTTGTTCAAACTGGCCTGGAGTAGGAATAAAAAAAGCTTTGGCGTTTAATTTTTCAAGATCCATTATTGTAGAATATCCTGATCTACTTAAAATAATTAAACTTTCATTTATTGCTTTTTGAAGATCTTTTTGTAAAAGATAGTTTACTATGGTAATATTCTTATTGGCCTTCATGTCTTCTGTAATTTCAAATTGATCAGACAAAACTCCGCGAACAAGTAATACTCTTTTGTTATAACTTTTAAACTCATTTAAGAGCTTATTTTCTAAAATACTTCTTTGTGGTTCAGGGCCAGAAAGAAGAATCATAATATCATATTTTTTTATACCATTTATCATTCCCTTGTTGTCGGGAATCTCTTTTTCAAATCTGCTCAAAGGTCCAATATATTTTAAGTTAAGATTTACACTGGTTGAATGAGATAGTTCTCCCGCCAAATTGTTTTTTCCACTGTAATCAGGAACCCAACACTCATCAAATTTTGAAATTATATTGTGATGTACTTTACTTGTAATTAACGTTGTAATACCCGATAGAACATTGACTTGATGTGTGATATAAACTGAAGGAATACTTTTGCTTCTAACACCAAAGCGGTTATCAGAAATTATCCCTTTTATATTTTCTTTTTGAATTATTTTCTCAACTTCTTCCTTTTCGTTTTTAACGACTTTTAAAATTTTATTACTGTCAAATAAAAGTCTGTATTTTAAGCTACTTCCTTTTTTAGTGTATCGAATATTATAAGAAGGGAGTTTATAGCTTTTTAGGTTAGGAAATTCTTTTTGAAGGAGTAAAAGTGATTCTCCATCGCCAGCAAGAATAGGTTCAAACCTTTCTTTTATCATAGCATCAATAATAGGTACACATCTTGTTGCATGACCTAGGCCCCAGTTTAATGGTGCAATGAGTATTTTATTGTTTTGTATACTATTCTTCAATTTTATTATTTTACAATAAAGATATGTGTAGAATTGAGAATAAAAATGTAGAACACACCCCTTAATTCCCTCTCATCCCGATAATTATTGGGAGGGGAGGTTTACAAATCAAATCCAATATCGGTTCGATAACTCATCTTATCGAACTTTATTTTTTCAATATTTGCATAAGATTGTTTCAAAGCTTCTCTAAAATCTTTACCATAAGATGTTATAGCTAAAACTCTACCTCCACTTGTAAGAACCTTGTTTTCATTTTGAGTTGTACCTGCATGAAAAACAATAGAATTTTCTATATTTTCAAGGCCTGTAATTTGTTTTTCTTTTTCATAACTTTCAGGGTACCCTCCTGAAACTAGCATCACTGTTGTAGCAGCCCTATCATCAATTTCAAGGTTGAGTTTATCTAATTTTTTTCCCGCTGTAGCGATAAATAGATCCACCAAATCTGATTTTATTCTAGGAATAACAACTTCAGTTTCAGGGTCTCCCATTCTCACATTATATTCAATTACCAATGGTTCATTATTTACTTTAATCAAACCAATAAAAACAAATCCCACATAAGAAATATTATCTTTTTTAAAACCATCAATGGTTGGTTTAATAATTCTCTCTTCAACTTTAGTTAAAAAATCGTTGTCCGCAAACGGAACCGGAGAGATTGCACCCATCCCACCTGTGTTTAATCCCTTATCTCCTTCGCCTATTCTTTTATAATCTTTGGCATTGGGTAAGATCACATAATTCTCACCATCGGTTAAAACAAAAGTGCTCATTTCAATACCGTCTAAAAACTCTTCAATCACTACTTTGGTGCTGGCATCACCAAATTTTTTATTGGTAAGCATTTCTTTTAGCTCCTCTTTTGCTTCTTGTAAATCTTTTAAAATCAAAACTCCTTTTCCAGCAGCTAACCCATTTGCTTTTAAAACATATGGTGCGTCTAAACTTTCTAAAAATTTAAATCCATTTTCTAAAGTTTCTTGAGTAAAGCTCTCATATTTAGCAGTTGGAATATTATGACGATACATAAACTCTTTAGCAAATTCTTTACTTCCTTCAAGCAGAGCAGCATGTTTTTGAGGTCCAATTACTGGAATATTCTTTAGCTCATTATCTTCTAAAAAATAATCATGAATTCCATTTACCAAAGGATCTTCTGGTCCAACAATAACCATTTGAATATTGTTATTTAAAACCTCTTTTTTAACAGCTTTAAAATCATTAGGATCAATTGCAATATTATGTCCAATTTTGGCAGTACCTGCATTACCTGGAGCAATATATAAGTTTTTAATTTTACTGCTTTGGGCTAGTTTCCATGCAAAAGTACATTCTCTACCTCCTGAGCCTAAAATAAGTATATTCATATTTTGTTTTTATCTTTTGCAAAAATATAACAAAAAAAGGCAAAATTATAAATTGTGAATTTAAAATTTTGCCTTAAAAATATTTGGTTAATTAGCTATAAAATCTTTTCCAATATTTTTTCGGTAATAGCATAAGTAGGTTTTACACCGGTAGTTCCCAATCCGCCTGAAGCTAATGTGCCTCCTGTCTCCAACGGATTATCTGAAGCATAATATGCGTAACGAACTTTTACTTTTTTACTAATATTTCCTCTAATTTTTGAAGCAGACTGAATCGCTTTTTGATAATGTGCTCCTTCCATTTCTAATCCGATAACTTTCCATGTTGAATTTTTGAAAAACTCAAGCAGATCTTTATTCTGTAAAGATGTTCCTAAAACGGTTACCATGGTTCCTTTAAAAATACCTAGATCAACATCTTCAAAATCTTCTTTTCTTAAATCATTTTTAAACGGATAATTATCGGCTGTTCCTTCAAATATATGGGCTTTTGGTATCATGATATCGCCTTTACCTCCTTGTAATATTCCTGCTTTTCCCATTATTGAAACCGAAGAAATATTAAAATAGATCTTAGATCCATCTTCTGTGTCCAAAGGCTTCAATAATTCATCCATTGTTTCATACGCTTGTTCTCCAAAAGCATAATCCATCACAATAATTACCGGTTTTTCTTTATCTTCTGTAGGAGTATAATTTGTTTTACTAAAATCTATCTTTTCTGTATCAATAATTTGTACATTGATATTAGTACCAGTATTATCTTTAATATAAATAAGTCCATTTTTTGAAGCGAAAGTTTTCACTCTTTTTCTAAGATCGTTGTTGTTTTCTTGACTCAACAACTCATAAAGTTCGATTCCCTGATGCTTTTTGCTCTCTTTTGTTAATGAAATAGGAGCATAAATTGAATTCATAACACTATGCATATTTGCACTTATGATGTGAATCTCTCTTTGATGTAAGTTCTTTTCTACTAGTTTTTTCTTAATATTTGTCGCCCATTTATCTCCGTAAATATGATGTCCTATTCTTTCTCTTAAAATCGAACTAAAAGTAACAGTACGTTTTTGATCCAATACAATTTCATTGATCGCTAATTTTCCCATCCAATAGATGAGGTCGAAAAAACGATTCGGATTTCTTGTTGTAGAAAAGTCTTTATAAGCAATTTGAATATCACTAAACGATCTTCCTAAAATATTACTTAAATAGGAAAACAAAACTTCTTTTTCTTGAAGACCTAATTTTGGTTTCTTTAACACAGTATTTTCAAGACGAGACCATTCTCTTATAACTTCTCCCGTATCATCATTTATCAATACTTTATTCGCAATTTTTTCTGATTCAATATAAAGAAAAGTTAGATGTGTTAAAACATCATAAATATCAGATCGTCCACGAGTAATTTCAATATTCATTTGATCTTTGTCAATTCTATAGCAATTTCTTCTTCTTTTTGCCGGAATAATTGATTTAAAGTTTGAATTAGAAAAGCCTTCTTCTGCAGTTAAGTTTACAAATCTACATTCAGCAATTCCTTCTGGTAACCGATCAATAATATAAAGTAGCCCTTCTATTTCTGCTTTTTCTTCAGCAATTGAACCATATATTTCAGGGCGAAGGGTTAAAAGCGCTCCTCGTAAAGTTTTACCAGAAATTCCCATTGGTTTATAAAAACCACGATTGAATAAATGTCGCATAGTAATGTAAATACGTTCAATAGCATTGGAAGATTCTTGAGATTTGGATTGTTTGATTTCTGTCATTATTTTAATATCTGATTGTATTGTTCTTGATTTTCTAGAACTTTGATCGCTTCATTAATTGATTGATTAAAAACTATATGATTTTGATATTCACCCTTTTTAAAATAATATCTATTTAAAATTTCATCAGAAATATGAACTTTTATTTCTTCTTTATTGGCTTTTAAATTTTCTATTTTTTGGTCTTTTAATTCTTGAATTAATTTTTGATAAGAACCATTAATTGAATTTGAAAAATTTTCTTTTTGAGAAGTTTTAAAAGCAATTTCAAAATTCTTTTCACTTAAAGTTATAAAATTAGTGTTTTCCGATTTAATATATTCAATAAAACTATTATAATCGGAATCATTAATTACAAATTTATCTGGCTTATCTATAGTTGAATTTTGATAATAATAATTAGATGCATAATTAAATATAGCATCTGAATTATATAAAGCTTTTGTAGCCTCTGTTCTTTGTGGAGTTTCAATTTTTACATCTGGTTCAATTCCTCCGCCATCATAAACAATTCTACCGTTTTTTGTTTTAAATTCATTTCGTTTAGAATCAGAAAATTTAGGAATTTCACTTCCATCTCTATTGGTATAATCTAGCTCTTGAATATTTCTACCACTTGGCGTATAATATTTTGAAATGGTTAGTTTTAATTTAGTACCATAAGTTAAATTTCTATATCGTTGTACCAATCCTTTTCCAAATGATCGTTGACCTAAAATAACTGCTCTATCTAAATCTTGTAATGATCCGGCAACAATTTCAGATGCGGAAGCAGATTTTCCATTGATTAAAACTACAATTGGAATTTCAAGATCAATTGGTTCTTTTTTTGTTTTATAAGTTTCACTCCACTTTTTAATTTTAGCTTTTGTAGTAACAACTACCTCATTTTTAGGTATAAAAAGATTAACAATATTAATAGCTTCATTTAACAAACCTCCAGGGTTACCTCTCAAATCAAAAATCAATTTATTCATGCCTTGGGTTTTAAGATCAACAAAGGCATTTTTAACTGATGATGATGATTTACTATTAAATCTATTAAAAGCAATATAACCTATTTCATCAGTTATCATTTGATGATGAGGTACAGGGTCAACAGTTATCTTTTCTCTTTTAACCTTAAATTCTAGAGTTTTATCTTGCCTTTTTACAACAAGATCTACTGTTGAATTCGGACTCCCTTTTAAAAGAGTTGCTACTTGTTTGTTGTTAAAATCTTCAATAAACACATCATCAATTTTAATGATCTCATCGCCAACTTTTAGTCCGGCCTTTTCAGCCGAAAAACCTTCATACATTTCAATAATAACCAGCTTATTATCATAATATTTTGATTGCGCTCCAATACCACTATATTCACCTGATGAATTTATTTTTACCTCTTCAACGCCCTGTTCATCATAGAATTTTGTGTAAGGATCTAAGTCGTCCAACATTTTATTAATTGCGTTATCAGTAAGTTTTGCCGGATTGATCTCATCAATATAATACATGTTGAGTTCTTTAAACAAAGTGGTGTAAATTTCCATTTGTTTGGCAACTTCAAAATAATCCGTTTTAAACGCTAAAAACGAAGAGCCTATTGCTAAAAATAAGCCAACTATAATTATTTTTTTAATTCTTTTCATTGTAATTGTGTTTACTGTTGAAGGAATTTTTTAATAAGCTCTTTCATTTTATTCTCAAGTGAATGATAATCTAACTCTCTTTTCCCTAAATATATAAACATAAATATATGTTTTTTAGTATGTTCCGATTCATAAATCAAATATTTATTTTTTCGGTAAACTTCACGAAGTAATCTTTTGATTCTATTACGATCAACAGCTTTTTTAAAATTTCTTTTTGAAGCCGAAACACCAGCTTGGATTTTATAGGGCGAATTGTGTTCTAATTCTAAATAAATCAGTTTAACCGGAAATGCAGAAATAGACTTTCCTTCGTTAAACAATTGTTCAATTAATTTTCTTTTTTTAAGTTTTTCTTGTTTCTTAAACGTTTGCTGCATCAATGCAAAAGTAATCAATTATAATTATCATTTTTAAAGTAAAATTGGTTTGAATTTATCAAGTCAATAATTAGTAAATTTGTTTAATAATTTTTAATAGAGTATTATGACACAAGATCTATTTCAAGCTCCAGATTATTATTTGTTAGACGATCTTTTATCCGATGAACATAAATTGGTAAGAGACTCTGCCCGTGAATGGGTAAAAAGAGATGTAACTCCTATTATTGAAGATGCTGCTCAAAATGCAAAATTCCCGAAGCAATTACTTAAAGGATTAGCAGAAATTGGTGCATTCGGATCCTTTATTCCCGAAGAGTATGGTGGTGCCAATTTAGATCAAATTTCATACGGTTTGATCATGCAAGAAATTGAAAGAGGCGATTCAGGAATTCGTTCAACAGCCTCAGTACAAACATCATTGGTAATGTACCCTATTTGGAAATATGGAAATAATGAACAACGAGAAAAATACTTACCTAAACTTGCTAGCGGCGAATTTATTGGTTGTTTCGGTTTAACCGAACCAAATCATGGCTCGAATCCAAGTGGCATGGAAACCAAATTCAAAGATATGGGCGATCATTATTTATTGAACGGAGCCAAATTATGGATCTCAAACTCACCCTTTGCTGATATTGCTGTGGTGTGGGCTAAAAATGAAAAAGGTAGAATTCATGGTTTGATCGTTGAGCGAGGAATGGAGGGTTTTTCTACTCCTGAAACACATCATAAATGGTCATTGAGAGCATCGGCAACAGGAGAGCTTATTTTTGATAATGTAAAAATTCCGAAAGAAAACTTATTACCAAATAAATCTGGTTTAGGTGCTCCATTGGGCTGTTTAGATTCTGCTCGTTACGGAATTGCTTGGGGCGCAATTGGAGCAGCAATGGATTGTTACGATACGGCATTACGATATGCAAAAGAAAGAATACAATTTGGCAAACCAATTGCAGGTTTTCAATTACAACAAAAAAAACTTACCGAAATGATTACCGAAATTACTAAGGCACAACTTTTAACTTGGCGATTGGGTGTTTTAAAGAATGAAGAAAGAGCAACTACTGCTCAAATTTCAATGGCAAAACGTAATAATGTTGATATGGCATTAAAAATTGCAAGAGAAGCTAGACAAATATTAGGTGCTATGGGAATTACTGGTGATTATTCAATAATGCGACATATGATGAATTTAGAATCGGTTATTACTTACGAGGGAACTCATGATATACATTTATTGATAACCGGGATGGATATTACGGGGATTTCTGCTTTTAAGTAATAAATAATGTAGCTTCATTAATTAATATCGTCTTATAATTAAAATTTCATCATCCGAAAATTCCATCCAAGCAAAATCGTAAATATGATGATACATTTTTCCGCTGCTGTTAATGTGAAAATGAGTTATATATTTAAAATGGAATTTCTTTTTAGCTAAAACTACTCTTTTAACCTTTTTTTGAATGGTGTTTTTACTCATTACTTCTAAAAGAATAGATCTATTTCGGTGTAAAATCTTATCTAATTCTTTTGCTGTTTCATTGGTAACTCTTCTTAAATTTGTGTGATAATAATTTTTACATTCTATAGAACAAAATATTTTATCCCTCCTTCCTTTTAATTCTTTTTTACAAATTTTACACTTCATTATATTTGTAAAGGTAAGATAAATATTGAATTATGGTATTATTCGTTTTTAACGGTTAATAAACATTTACTTTCGTTTTACCCATTTATTTGATACATTTTATATCTATTTTTACTAAACTCTATGAAAACATTGGTTCAAATAAAAAATAAACTAATTCAAAGAAATTATTCATTGAGCACTCAAAAAACTTATTTGAGTTTTCTTAAAATGTATGCTAAATTCTGTAGAGTAAATAACTTAGATCCTAAAAAAGATGTCAATGCTTTTATTTTACACTTAATTGAAAATAATTATGCCATTAGTACACAAAATCAAGCCATCAATGCCGTTAAATTTTATTGGGAACATATTTTAAAGTACGAGCCTCAATATATACATATTGACAGACCAATGAAAGAGCGAAAACTTCCTAATATTCTAAGTTTAAGCGAAGTAAACACCTTATTACAAGTGACTAAAAACTTAAAACACAAGATGATTTTATCAACTATTTATGCTTGTGGATTAAGGGTTGGAGAATTAGTCAATTTAAAAATTGAAGATATTGATGGTAAAAGAAAAACCCTTCATTTAAAACAAGGAAAAGGTAAAAAGGATAGAATGGTTCCGGTACCCAACTGTTTACTTGAAGAGTTAAGGGTATATTATAAACAGTATAAACCAAAAAAGTATCTTTTTGAAGGAAGAAATGATCAATCTTTATTGGAAACTGTAAAATATTCACCTAGTAGTATTAGGCAATTCTACAAAAGATCTTTGTTCGCTGCCAATATTAGAAAAAAATCTACACTTCACACTTTAAGACATAGTTATGCAACACATTTATATGAAAAAGGAATTAATTTACGAAGTATTCAAGTATTATTAGGTCATAATAGCAGTAAAACAACAGAACTATACACGCATGTTAGTAATATCCATATAAATAAGACTCCTAGCCCATTGGAGTTTTTAAAAAAATACGATAACTTGCATAAGTGATATAAACGCAATACGTTTATACAATTGTTGTAGCCAATTAACGGAATGAAATACGAACTATCAGATATGAGAAAACAGATTTCGGACATTGAAATAATCAATGATTTGAGAACTGTTGCCAATAATTTAGGGAAGAAATCTCTGAAGATGCGAGAGTACTGTAAAGAAAATGGAGCTAAATTCAACTACCAGACTGCAAAAAAACGATTTGGAAGTTGGAAAAACGTAATAGAGAAAGCTGGACTTGAAACTGAAAAAAGCATACATGGAATTGAGTACGGTGAAACATCATTACGAGAAGAGTTACTAATTGAAGATTTGATTAAAGTTTCAAAAATACTTGAAAACCGAAAGTTTACAATAGCAGAATATGATGAATATGGGAAGTTTGGTAGTGCTACAATTATTAAGAGGTTTGGAGGTTGGAATAAAGCTAAATTAAAAGCTGGACTTGAAATAGGGAGAAATTATAACACAACTATTGAAGAGTATATGCAAAATATACTTACTCTTTGGACTCATTATGGTAGACAGCCAAAATATGCTGAGGTTGTAAAACCAATATCGAAATATAATGTTAGTTCCTATGAGAGCAAATTTGGAACATGGAGAAAAGCGTTAGAAGCATTCATTGATTATATGAATGAAGAACAATCCAATTCTGAAAATATATCTGATAAAAATGAACTTATTCAACTAACTAAGAATGCTTCACCGAAAAAACAAGAAAAAAAAGAAATTAAGGTTAAAAGGACACCAAGGCAAATTAACTTAAGACTTCGTTGG
>DAOVTF010000116.1 GCA_030633225.1 Flavobacteriaceae bacterium | reverse complement strand
TCGCCCCGATCTCTCGGGGCGACGACTGGTTGAAATAAATCAACCAAAATCAACTAACCAAACCTTATTTTAAATATCTTTAAACCGTTTTATAATCTTTATTCTAAAATTATAACGTTGTATTTTATTTTTTGTTGTTTACTAAACTTAATAATTAAATTCTATTAATTAGAAACAATATTCATGCCATTATAACGCATGTACAAGTTAAAGTTTTCTTAATAAAATCTATTGCGGGGGAAAATTCTTTTATTGAATATCGATAATTCTTGTCTAAATTAATCTTTTTTTTATAAGTAGCAAAATATACTTGAATTTTAATACTAAAAAGCGAATTTAATCGTTTTAATATTAGTCAAATTTCTTAAAAATATTGCTATGAAAACTTTAAGAATATTTATTTTTTTATTCAGTTTAACTATTGTTTCCTACTCACAATCTTATGAAGGTAAAGGTGACCATAAAATAAATATTGGTTATGACCTTTATGGGAATGGTAATGGTATTAGGGCGTCTTATGATTATGGATTAGGTGACTTATTTTCAATTGGAGCTGGGGGTTCATACATTTTGGATGATGATGACAATGACTATTCTCTTTTTGTTAGGACTAATCTACATTTCGCTCATATTTTAGATTTACCTTCAAAATTTGATATCTATCCCGGTGTAGAAGTTGGTTATTTATCAAGTAATGACATTAAATTCACAGGTTATGTTGGTTTGAGATATTTTTTTACAGAGAAAATTGGTGTCTTTGCTGAATTAGGTAACAACGGTTCTATTGGTTTAAGCTTAAACCTTTAAGGATAATAAACTGTTTCTATTTGTTTAATTCCTTTAACTTTATAATATTTTTCTTCTCCGCTTATTGCATAAACAATTATTGCTTCATCTTTTTGTAAGTCAAATGGAATGTTCTTTTCAATTTTTGGAGCTTCGTTGCCATATTCATCAATTGCGTTACCATACATATCATTCTCTCTTTTGGTTAACGTTGTATAAGTTCCAACAAGACTAAATTTTGTTCCATTAATTTCCGGAACTACTCCATACTCTCTGTTTTGAAAATATATTTTAGAAAAGGATAAATTAGTTGTACTAAAAGTTCCTGCTAATTTAATATTAACTCCATTGGATCCCTTTTTACCTCCTGCCCAATTAAAATAAGTTTTTTCAGTTATTGTAAAAGGTGCTGTGTCTTGTGTGTTTTGAGTTTTACATTGAGATAAACTCAATATTCCCATAAAACCCAATAAAAAAATACTAATTTTCGATAAACGATTCATAATTTAAACTTCTTTTAATTAATATGCTCTTTCCTTTTTTCCTTCATAAAAGTTTATAAAAGCCTTATTTACAACTCTCATTCCGCCTTTTGTTGGATAATTTCCTGTAAAATACCAATCTCCTGGATTATTTGGAATAGCTTCATGTAAATTGTCAATAGATTGAAAAATAATTTTTAATTCAGAGTTGATGTTTTCTGTTTTTAAAAGTTCGGCTATTTTAGCTGAAATCTGATCTGCTGTAAAAGGCTCATATACTTTTTTGACATAATTTTCAGGATCAATATTATCAATAT
This sequence comes from Flavobacteriaceae bacterium, assembly GCA_030633225.1. Classification (GTDB taxonomy): domain Bacteria; phylum Bacteroidota; class Bacteroidia; order Flavobacteriales; family Flavobacteriaceae; genus Lutimonas. The sequence continues at coordinate 5,118 of DAOVTF010000116.1, read as the reverse complement.
TAGCCTTACATAATTTATAAACCTCATCAACAATAGAATATTGATTTGTGTCTTTCAATAATTCTAAAGTTGCTTTAAATGCAATAAAATCTTCCAATCTAGCCATGTCAATTCCATAACAATCCGGATATCTAATTTGTGGAGCTGATGAAACAACAACAATCTTTTTAGGATTCAATTTATCTAAGATCTTAATAATACTTTTCTTCAAAGTAGTTCCTCTTACAATGCTATCGTCAATAATTACTAAATTATCTGTTGGTTTTACAACGCCATAGGTAACATCGTAAACATGCGCAACCAAATCATTCCGACTATTATCATCTGCAATAAAAGTTCTTAATTTGGCATCCTTTATGGCTATTTTTTCAATTCTCGGTCTTACTGATAGTATTTCAGTCAATTTTTTAGCTGAAATATTTTTGTTGCCGTTTAATATTATATCTAGTTTGTGTTTATTCAAATATTCTTCTGCCGCTTCCGTCATTCCAAAAAATGATGTTTCAGCAGTATTTGGAATATATGAAAAAACCGTATTATTAATATCATTATCTATATGACGTAAAACTTTTGGAAATATTAGTTTTCCTAAATTCTTTCTTTCTTCATAAATTGATGCATCGCTACCTCGTGAAAAATAAATCCGCTCAAAAGAACAAGCTTTATTTGGCAGTTGATCCATTACTTGTTCTGTTTTCACAGTACCATCTTTCTTGATAATTAAAGCATGAGCTCTTTCAATTTCTTTAACCTCATCAATATTCACATCAAAAACGGTTTGAATAACCGGTCTTTCAGATGCAACAACTACAACTTCGTCATCTTGGTAATAATATGCTGGTCTGATTCCAGCAGGATCGCGTAATACAAAAGCATCTCCATGACCAATTAACCCTGCCATAGCATATCCTCCATCCCAATTTTTTGACGCTCTTTTTAATATTTTTTGAATGTTTAATTCTTTTGCAATTAAAGGAGATGCATCTTTTTTACTAATTCCTTTTTGCTTGAATTTATAATATAGGTCTAAAACTTCATCATCTAAAAAATGTCCAATTTTTTCCATGATAGTTACCGTGTCTGTATTCTCTTTTGGATGTTGACCCAATTCAATTAATTCTTGTAATAATTCACTTGAATTGGTCATGTTAAAATTACCAGCAACAATTAAATTTTTATGTTTCCAATTGTTCTGGCGCAAAAATGGATGAACGCTTTCAATACTGTTTTTACCAAAAGTACCATATCTAACATGTCCCAAAAATAAATTTCCAACATAAGGCATGTTTTCAATTTGCCATTGTACATCATTAACTTTTTCAGGATTTTCTTGTATCACTCCATTTAAGCGTTGATTAATTTTTGCAAAAACATCTTGAATTGGTTGTTGGTCATTTGATCTAACTCGGCTTATATATCTAGTGCCTGGTTTAACATCAAATTTAACACTTGCAAAACCAGCACCATCCTGACCACGATTATGTTGTTTTTCCATCAATAAATACATTTTATTGATTCCGTAAAAAGCAGTGCCATATTTATCTTTGTAATATTGAATTGGTTTTAATAACCTCACTAAAGCAATTCCACATTCATGTTTTAAAGCATCACTCATGGTAATTATTTGAAGATTTAAAATTAATTTAATTCTATATCAAATTGAGTCAATTGTTTAAATTCTTGTAATCTGGTTTGGACTTCTTCTTGTTCTAAGTTTATCATTCTTTCTGTACCAAACCTTTCAACACAAAATGAAGCTAAATTAGAGCCATAAATTACTGCCCTTTTCATATTTTCAAAAGATATATCGTGGGTGCTCGCCATATAACCAATAAAACCACCAGCAAATGTATCTCCAGCTCCTGTTGGGTCAAATACTTCTTCTAAAGGTAAAGCAGGTGCAAAAAACACATTACCATTATTAAAGAGTAAAGCACCGTGTTCTCCTTTTTTTATAACAACATATTGCGGACCCATTTTATGTATTTTTTCAGCAGCCTTTACTAATGAATATTCACCACTCAATTGCCTTGCTTCTTCATCATTTATAGTAATTACATCTACTTTTTTAATTACCTCTAGCAATTCATCTAAAGTGTTATCCATCCAAAAATTCATAGTATCTAATGCGACTAATTTTGGCCTTTTCGGAATTTGAACTATTACAGACATTTGAACAGCAGGATGTAGATTTCCCAGCATTAAAAAATCACAGTCAATAAAATTGTCAGGAACCACAGGTCTAAAGTCCGCTAAAACATTTAAATCAGTTATTAAAGTGTCTCTTGTGTTAAGATCATTATGGTATTTTCCACTCCAAAAAAATGTTTTGCCATTTTCTACAATTTCAATTCCACTTGTATCAATGTTTTTATTGTTTAGCATTTCTAAATATTCCTTAGGAAAATCCCCACCAACTACAGATATAATTCCGCTTTCAATTCCAAATTGTGATGCTGATAAACCTATGTAAGTCGCCGCTCCTCCTAATATTTTATCTGTTTTACCAAAAGGAGTTTCAATCGCATCAAATGCTACAGTTCCTACAATTAAAAGTTTTCCCATGTATTGACTATTATGTATTTTTGCAAAAATAAGTTTAAAAAATGAGTATTAAAGATATACAAGAAGAAATTATTGACGAGTTTGAGATGTTTGATGATTGGATGCAACGATATGAATATATTATTGAAAATGGCAAATCACTTCAGCTTATCGATAAGTCTAAAAAAACAGAAGATAATTTGATAAAAGGCTGTCAATCAAAAGTTTGGTTAAATGCTGATTATAAGGATGATCAAATTATTTTTACTGCAGATAGTGATGCCATTTTAACCAAAGGAATCATCGCATTATTATTAAGGGTTTACTCAAATCAAAGTCCAAAAAATATTCTTGGCTCTGAGTTATTTTTTATTGATAAGATCGGATTAAAAGAGCATCTTTCTCCAACCAGAGCCAACGGTTTAGTTTCCATGGTAAAACAGTTAAAATTGTATGCTCTTGCTTTTCAAACTAAAAACAATTAATACTATTTTGCTATAATTATTCATTAGAGTATATTTGCTCTTATTTAGAATGATTTTAAAGAGACTGAATGGATACTAAAGAAAAAGAAGATTTAGGAATAAAAATAGTGGAAATGATTAAAACTATTTTTGATCCTGAAATTCCTGTAGATATTTACGAATTAGGTTTAATTTATGATGTTTTTGTAAATGAGGATAGGGACGTTAAAATTTTAATGACCTTAACTACACCTAATTGCCCAGTTGCCGAGACTTTACCCGTTGAAGTTGAAGAAAAAGTTAAGACTATAGAAGAGGTGAGAAATGCTGAAGTTGAAATTACTTTTGACCCTGCATGGACTCAAGATTTGATGAGTGAAGAAGCAAAACTGGAACTTGGTTTTTTATAGATTTTAATTCCATATGTCAAAAGAGATTGTAAATAGAGTTGCAAATAGTGAATTAACAACCATTGACTTAGAAGATTTTTATCCAGAAGGAGAGCGAGTTTTATTTGATATCAAAAAATGGCTTTTTGATGAACAAATTCTTAAAGAAAAAGACTTTAGAGAATTTGTAAAAAATCACAAATGGAAGTCTTATCAAAATAAATACGTTGCTTTAACTTGTTCTGTGGATGCTATAATTCCATCATGGGCATATTTATTATTGACAGTAAATCTAAATCCTTTTGCTAAAAAAATTGTTGTCGGTGATTTGAACCTCTTGGAGACCTGTATTTATCAAGAGGTAATTGAAAATTTTTCTTTTGATTTTTGTAAAAACCGCTCTGTTATAATTAAAGGTTGTTCTAATAAATCAATTCCTCAAACCGCATATTCACAACTTATTTCAAAATTACTTCCAGTTGCTAAATCAATTATGTATGGTGAAGCATGTTCTAGTGTTCCTCTTTATAAAAACAAATCATTATAATATATAAATTTTATATTTTTGCCATCATCAAACTTCAAAATAATTAACATGAAAAAACAGGTCTCTTTGTTATTACTAATTCTTATAGTTAGTTTAACAAATGCACAAACAAAAGGAGAATTATTATCTCTTCAAAAATCAAAAAAAGATTCTATCAGTAATTTGCAAAAAAAAGTAGATGGCATCCAAAGTGAAATTGATGCGCTTCCTGGTTGGAGATTTAATGTTTTTGGTACCATTGGTGGAAGTATTTCGGGTTTTAACAACTGGTATGCTAAAAAATCTCCAAACTCTTCTGTAGGAAATTTTGGTTTTAATATTAATGCAATTGCAGATAAAATTGAAGGTACATATTTTTGGAAAAACGCTACAAATATTAATATTAGTTGGGTAAAATTTGACGATAAAGACGATGATAATGATAGTGCTAAATATGAAGTTGCTACAGATGTTTTTAATCTTTCCTCATTATACGGCTATAAATTAAGTAATAAATTTGCGATTTCTGCCTTTGGAGAATATCGTTCAACGCTTGTACAAAACTTTAACAACCCTGGTTTTCTTGATTTAGGTATTGGTGCTACCTGGACTCCAATTAAAGATTTGGTGGTAGTGATACATCCTTTAAACTACAATTTTGTATTCAGCAGTGGGGATAATGTTTATGAATCATCTTTAGGAGCTAAAATAGTTGTAGACTATTCTAAAACAATTGGTGATTTTAATGTCAAATCTAACCTTTCTATCTTTCAGAGTTATGAAACATCCGATCATTCAAACTGGACTTGGACCAATACACTAGCCTATTCAATATGGAATAACATTGGTTTAGGATTTGATTTTGGACTAAGAAAAAACAAACAAGAAGCTTTAAATTATAATTTTGATACAGACCCAAGTGCTACATTTGATAGTATAGATAATAAGCTACAATCTTACTGGTTATTTGGTTTAAATTATACTTTAAAATAATTTGATAAATATCTAACACATAAAAAAAGCATTTGATTAGAAAGCTTTTTTTATGGAAAAGTATTTAAAAATTGTAATTTAGCTAAAAATCAACACCAAATGACATTATTAATTATATATGCAACGGTTTCTATCGCATTTTCTTTTTTATGTTCTATACTTGAAGCTGTTCTATTAAGTGTTACACCTACTTTTATTGCTG
>DAOVTF010000208.1 GCA_030633225.1 Flavobacteriaceae bacterium | reverse complement strand
TTTCAGGTATTATTGTTGGAACATTTTTAGCTTTATCAAATGGCTATTTTAATCCTTTGATCTTAATTTTAGCTATTTTAACTACAGTTGGATTTCAAGTAATTTCAAATTTTGCAAATGATTATGGTGATGGTGTTAAAGGTACTGATAATCAAGATAGAGTAGGTCCTCAAAGAACACTGCAAAGTGGTGAAATTACACCTAAGCAAATGCTAAATGCAATTAAAATTACTAGTACGTTTACTTTATTAATTGCCTTACTTTTAATTTATATTTCTTTTGGAAAAGAAAACATTCTTTATTCTATTTTGTTTTTCTTTTTAGGTGTTGTGAGTATTGCAGCAGCAGTTAAATATACAATGGGCAATAAAGCTTATGGATATTACGGCTTTGGTGATGTTTTTGTTTTTCTTTTCTTCGGTCTTTTAAGTGTAGCAGGAACTTACTTTCTTTATACTCTTTCATTAGATTACACTATTTTTTTTCCGGCATTTTCTATTGGTTTATTAAGTGTAGGTGTTTTAAATTTGAATAATATGCGTGATAGAGAATCTGATCAAAAATCAGGTAAAAATACTTTAGTAGTTAAAATAGGAGAGGAGTTCGCTAAATATTATCATTATTATCTATTGTTTTCGGCCTTTATTTTTTCATTTTTATACACTATGATTAACTTTAGTTCTAGATGGCAATTTTTATTTTTGATTGCTTTTATTCCTATTTTTTTTCACATGTTTACTGTTTATAATAATAGGGATCCAAAAAAATTAGATCCCGAATTGAAAAAACTAGCATTGAGTACTTTTTTATTTGCTGTTTTATTTGGGTTAGGCTTAATTTTTTAAAATATGACAATTATCATTTACATAAAAGATAAATTGGTCTATTATTGCAAAATAAATTAACATGTTGAAAAAACTAGCATTTACACATTTATTTCTCAACTTATATTTGTTGGCATTGATTCAGCCCGCACTACCTATTGTGGAGTATTTTGTCAATTATAATTATATAGTTGATGAGCTTTGTGAAAATAGAGATAAACCTATTTTGACTTGTAACGGTAAATGTTATTTAGAAAAACAAGTAACAAAACAGCAAAATTTGGATCGCGAACAAAAAATACCCCAACCTCCAAAAATAGATTTAGAAAAATTTGTCACATTAAAATATAACCCTTTTACTTATCATATTATTGCTGAAGAACAAATTCAACAAAATCCTTTATTTTATATTAAATTAGAAAATAAAATATTTTCTGATTCTTTATTAAGACCTCCAATTGTTTAAATAAATATTCCAATTGTATATTAATATGTAATTACTTCAATAACATATTATTAATTGTAAACTTATTTTTTATTTAAACAAATTCAATTTATAATGAAAAAAATAATTATGGCCTGTGCTGTATTGCTTTTTATTAGCATTAATGCTCATGCCCAAGAATCAGTAATAAATGGTAAAATTACTGATCGTAATAATAACCCTTTGGAACATGTAATAGTTAAATTACAAGATTCAGAAAATTTTACGGAAACAAACCAAAAAGGTACGTTTCAAATAGCTGCGAAATTAGATGAAGAGGCTTTAATTTCTCATATGAATTATAAAACTAAAACTATAACACTAACTAGTGATATAATAATTGTTTTAGAGGAAGTCACTATTGAACTTAACAATATTATAGTTAAAGCAAATCCTTTTGGAGATATTGCACAATCTGATATTATTTATGATGATATAAAAGCGACAACCCAACCCAGAAATGTAAGTGATTTGTTTAAAGATATACCTGGGTTTGGAATTCAAAAGAGAGGGGCTTACGCTTCTGAACCTTTTTTTAGAGCCTTTAAATATGAGCAATTAAATGTTCAATATGACGGTGGTATGAAAATTTTGAATGCTTGTCCAAATAGGATGGACCCAATAACCACACATGTAATTCCTGAAGAAATTGAAAGAATTGAAATTATTAGAGGTCCATTTACGGTTCGATTTGGTCAAAATTATGGTGGAATTATTAATATGGTTTCAAAATCAAGTAATAACCAAAAAGACGGTTTTAGTGGTAATATAGAAACTGGTTTCGAAACTAATGGAAGTAACTTTACTACTAGAGGATCATTAGTTTATAATAAAGATAAGTTTGATATAGAACTCAATGGATCGTATAGAAATTATGGTGATTATACCGATGGAAATGGAACAGAAGTTCCTTCATCATTTAAATCTACTGATTACTCAATTAAATTGGGTTATAATCCGGCGGATAATCAGCGACTTCGATTTACTTGGCGACAATCATTTGGAAAAGATATAGACCATGCAGGGTTGATGATGGATTCGCCTTATGACGATAGTTATTTGGCTGGATTAGATTATAAAATTACAGATATATCTAATTTAATAAGCGCATTTACTTTTAAAGGTTTTTATTCATATGTTGATCATTTAATGACCAATGAAGATCGTCCGAGTTTTAAAGCTACCGAAGCATCTTCTAATGTTTTTGCTACGGTTTATGGTGGAAAGACAGAGTTAACTTTAACACCTTCAGAAAAGCTAAATATTTTTACAGGTTTAGATGCTAATTTTATTGCAAGAGAGGGAGATAGAATCCGAATAGTAAAAATAATGAATGGTAATCCATTACCTGAACCTATGACTAAAGTTGATAAAATTTGGCAAGATTCTGAAGTTAATGATGTGGGAGTTTTTGCCGAAGGGAAGTATAAAATAACTGATAATACTATTGTTACTGCAGGACTAAGATCAGATTTTATATCAACATCAATTAACGACCCCGAGCAAGATTTTTTAGATTTATACGGAGTTAATGGTAAAATAAAAGATCAATCTGAAGTTAATTTAAGTGGCAATTTATCATTAGCATATAAAGTAAATCAAACAGAATGGCAATTTGCTTTTGGTAGAGGTATTAGAACAGCATCTATGATCGAAAGATATATTAATCATTTTAATGTAGGTTCAGATCCATATGAATATGTTGGAAATCCTTATCTAGATCCTGAAATTAATAATCAATTTGAAATATCCGTTAACCAAAGATTTGACCAAATTGAATTTGGGGCAACAGTTTTTTATTCATTCTTAAATGATTATATAACAGCAGTTGTTGATGAAAGTTTGCCTAGAAAATTCATGCCAACAGTACCGCCTGTTTATGCAAAAAGATTTGTAAATGTCGATAAAGCAATGCAAACTGGATTTGAATTATTTTTTAATTATCATCTTACTTCAAGTTTAAGTTTCTTATCAGATTTATCATATACTTACGGGGAAAATAAAGATTTTGATGAACCACTTCCTCAAATTACTCCATTAACTGCTCATCTAAGCTTAAATTATGATAAAGAAAAATACTGGTTCAATTTTAAATCTCGTTTGGTTGATAATCAAGATCGAATTTCAGAAACGTTTAAAGAAACTGAAACTCCGGGATTTGCAACTTTTGATTTTAGTGCAGGTTTTAAACCTTTAAAAGGATTTACAGTGGGCGCTGCAGTATTAAATATCTTTGATAAAGCATATTATGAGCATTTGAATTTTTCATACAAAAATTCAAATATATTAAGTGGTAGAATTTATGAACCTGGAAGAAATTTTACAATTTACTTAAATTACAATTTTTAAAAATAGTTTAGTTTAGTTTAAAAACCGTGTAGGATTAATTTTCTTCACGGTTTTTGTATTTATGAATTGTTTAATCAAAAAAAAATCTTCTTGGATCTAATATGTGATAGTTGGTTTCAAGAAATTTTCATTAAATTTATAGTATAATAAAAGTTCAATCTGTAAATTTTTAAAAAATGAAAATAACTTTCTTAGGTCATGCGTCATTATTAATTAAAGTTGATGGAAAATATATAATTGTAGACCCTTTTATTAGTGGAAATGAATTGGCAAAGGGTATAGATATAAATTCACTTAAAGCCGATTATATTTTAATTACTCATGCACATGAAGATCATATTTTAGATGTTGAAACTCTTGCTAAGAGAACCAAAGCAAAAATTATATCTAATTATGAAATAGTAACTCATTTTGGTAACCTTGGAATTGAAGGTCACCCAATGAACCATGGCGGAAGTTGGCAATTCGATTTTGGTAAAGTCACTTATACGAATGCAATACATACCAGTTCTTTTCCTGATGGAAGTTATGGCGGTCAGCCAGGTGGTTTTATATTAGAAACTAAAGATGGAAATATTTATATAGCAGGTGATACTGCCTTAACAATGGATATGAAATTAATTCCGATGCAAACAAAACTAGATCTTGCTATTTTACCTATTGGAGATAATTTCACTATGGGAATTGAAAGCGCATCAATTGCTGCTGAATTTGTTGAAT
>DAOVTF010000120.1 GCA_030633225.1 Flavobacteriaceae bacterium | reverse complement strand
TTATTTCTTTTCCGAAAGCTTTTCTCTCTTTTGAATATTGTAATGCCAATTCATAAGCACCCGATGCAATTCCTAAAGCTTGTGATGCTATTCCAATTCTTCCTCCTGCAAGGGTTTTCATGGCAAATTTAAACCCAAAACCATCATCACCAATTCGATTTTCTTTTGGTACTTTAACATCATTAAACATTAAAGAATGGGTGTCAGAACCTCGAATGCCCAATTTATTCTCTTTAGGTCCAACAACAAAACCTTCCATATCTTTGGTCATTATCAAAGCATTAATTCCTTTATGACCTTTTTCTTTATCTGTTTGTGCAATTACTATATATACACTTGCGTTTCCACCGTTTGTAATCCAGTTTTTTGTACCGTTAACTAAATAATGATCTCCTTTATCAATTGCAGTTGTTCTTTGAGAAGTTGCATCGCTTCCGGCTTCTGGTTCGCTCAAACAAAAAGCTCCAATAATTTCTCCGCTTGCAAGCGGAACTAAATACTTTTGTTTTTGATCTTCCGTTCCATAAGTTTCCAATCCCCAGCAAACCAAAGAATTATTAACTGACATTACTACAGAAGCAGATGCATCAATTTTTGATATTTCTTCCATAGCTAAAACATAAGAAACAGCATCCATACCACCTCCGCCATATTTAGGGTCAACCATCATTCCCAGAAAACCTAATTCCCCCATTTGTTTTATTTGTTCATGTGGAAAAGTTTGAGTTTCATCACGTTCAATAACCCCTGGCTTTAATTCATTATTTGCAAAATCACGAGCCGCATCTCTGATCATTATTTGTTCTTCGGTAAGTTTAAAATCCATATTATTTGTGATATAATTTTTTTAAATTTAATTGTTTCAAAGATACTGAAAATTTTAAAAATCTATTTGTATTTTTACAAGCAAATGAAAAATAAAATATGGCATGTAATTGGATTGATGAGTGGCACATCATTGGATGGAATCGATTTAGTATTTGTTAAATTTACTAAAGATCAGGCCTACTCTTTTGAGATATTAAAAAAAGAATCGATAAATTATTCCGAAAAATGGAAAAACACACTTTTTGATGCTTTTAATTATTCAGGAGAAGAGCTTACTAAATTGGATGTTGATTACGGTGAATTTCTAGCTCAAAAAATCAATAATTTTATAGATAAAAATTCAATTACAAATGTCGATTTTATTGCTTCACATGGTCATACAATTTTTCATCAGCCACACCTTAATTATACTTTACAAATTGGTAGTGGTGCAGTAATTTCTGCTGAAACTAAGTTAAAAGTAATTTGCGATTTTAGAATTCAGGATATTGCCTTGGGCGGTCAAGGGGCTCCTTTGGTTCCAATAGGTGATAAATTGCTATTCGATAAGTATGATTTTTGTTTGAATTTAGGTGGATTTGCAAATATTTCGTACGATAATGGCAAACGAGAAGCCTTTGATATTTGTCCGGTGAATATTGTTATGAATCTTTATACTCGAAAAATAGATCTAGAATTTGATGATAAAGGTGTAATTGCGTCGGGAGGAAAAGTGCATACTAATTTGCTTAATGAGTTGAATAATTTATCATTTTATAATGACAACAAGCCCAAATCATTAGGGTATGAATTTATTATTGATACAATTATTCCATTAATAGATAAGTATAAGCTTACTATTAATGATGTTTTACGAACTTTTGTTGAGCATGTAGCATTTCAAATAGCTGAAATTATAAATAGTAAAATAATTAATAAAAATGAAAAAGTATTGGTTACCGGAGGAGGTGCTTTTAATAATTTTTTAGTTGAAAGAATTGCTCACTATTCAAATTGTGAACTTGAAATTCCTGAAAAAGATATCATTAATTTTAAAGAAGCAATTATTTTTGCATTTCTAGGAGTATTGAAAGATCAAAATGAAGTGAATTGTTTAAAAAGTGTTACCGGAGCAAAAAAGGATCACAGTAGTGGAGTAGTATTTGAAATTTAAGATAATAAAACTGTAAAAAAATATTTTCAAAAATAAAATAATATGAAAAAACTTCTTAAGAAATATGAAAACAAGGCACCTGAAATAGTTTTTCACTGGCGCGATCAAGAAACTGAAGCTGAAGGTTGGACGGTTATTAATTCACTTCGTGGTGGTGCAGCCGGTGGAGGTACCAGAATGCGAAAAGGTTTAGATATGAATGAGGTATTGTCACTTGCAAAAACCATGGAAGTAAAATTTACAGTTTCTGGTCCTGCAATTGGGGGCGCTAAATCAGGTATTAATTTTGATCCTAATGATCCGCGTAAGCGAGGTGTTTTAGAGCGTTGGTACAAAGCTGTTACACCTTTATTGAAATTTTATTACGGTACTGGTGGCGATCTAAATGTAGATGAAATTCATGATGTTATTCCGTTAACGGAGGATTCAGGAGTATGGCATCCGCAAGAAGGAGTTTTTAATGGACATTTTAAGCCTACTGAAGCTGAAAAAATTAATAGAATAGGTCAGCTGCGTCATGGTGTGATTAAAGTAATTGAAGATAAAAAATATTCACCTGATCTAAGTAAAAAGTATACCGTTGCAGATATGCTAACCGGTTATGGAGTTGCTGAAGCAGTAAAGCATTATTTTGATATTTACGGAGGAGAGATTGAAGGTAAAAGGGCAATTGTTCAAGGTTTTGGAAATGTAGGTTCGGCTGCGGCATATTATTTAACTCAGCTTGGAGCAAAGGTTGTTGGAATTATAGACAGAGTTGGTGGAGTTATTAAAGAAGAAGGTTTTACCTTGGAAGAAGTTCGTACCATGTTTTTAAATAAACGAGGTAATATGCTTGTTGCAGAAAATATGATTTCGTTTGAAGAAATGAATAGGAAAATATGGACTCTTCCTGCTGAAATTTTTATCCCTGCCGCTGCTTCAAGATTAGTTACTAAAGAGCAAATTTCTCAAATGATAGATTCCGGATTAGAAGTAATTTCACCAGGAGCTAATGTTCCCTTTGCGGATTCTGAAATATTTTTTGGGCCAATTATGGAATTTACAGATCAAAAAGTAAGTTTAATTCCTGATTTTATTTCTAATTGCGGTATAGCAAGAGTGTTTGCTTATTTAATGGAATCTAGGATAGATCTACCCATGAAAGATGAGGCAATATTTAGTGATACTTCCCTAACAATTAGGGATGCTTTGAAAAAAGCAAATCATTTGCATCCATACAAAACAGATGTTTGTAAAACAGCATTCGAAATTGCTTTACAAGAATTGATTTAATTCACTATATTTAACCACATAAATTTACGTTAAATGGAATCATTAATTATTATTGTTTTTGTATTAGGATATCTGGCAATAACTTTAGAGCACACAATTAAACTTGATAAATTAATACCAGCCCTTTTTATGATGGCTGTTCTTTGGGCTCTAGTATCTTTTGGTATTGATAATTTTCCAAATTGGTTTGATTCCGGAGCGCATAAATTGATAGATGGATTTTCTGATTTTTCAGGAGAAGAAAAACACCATTTATTAGAAGAAACCCTTTTGCATCATTTGGGAAAAACTGCTGAAATATTATTTTTCTTATTAGGTGCAATGACTATTGTTGAAATTATTGATTACTTTGATGGGTTTTCAACATTTAAGAACTACATTAAAACGAAAAGCAAGAAAAAATTATTATGGATTTTTGCAATTTTGGCCTTTATTCTTTCTGCTATTATTGATAATCTAACAGCTACCATAGTATTGATAACAATTCTTCAAAAAATTATTAAAGACAGAAACACACGTTTATGGTTTGCTGGTTTAATTATTATTGCTGCAAATGCAGGTGGAGCATGGTCTCCTATCGGTGATGTAACAACAACAATGTTATGGATTGCAGGTAAAGTTTCAGCTCCAATGTTAATTAAATTTTTAATTATTCCATCATTGGTTTGTATGGTAGTACCTACTTTAATTGCTTCGTTTTTAGAACCTTTTAAAGGAGAAATTGAAATTGAAGAAAAGGATGATAGTCCGGTGAATCAATACGGGGAAAAAATGTTATATATTGGTTTAGGATCAATTATTTTTGTGCCATTCTTTAAAACTATCACACATTTACCTCCATATGTAGGTATGATGCTTTCTTTGTCTGTAGTTGGGATATTTGCTGAATTATATAGTAGAACAGAATTTAGTATTTCACATGTTGTAGATCAAGAAGGTGATGATTCTCAAGGGCATCATAGCCCTGTGCATTCTTCTCTTGCAAAAATTGAAATGCCAAGTGTTTTGTTTTTCTTCGGAATATTAATGGCTGTGGCAGCCTTAGAATCTTTAGGAATATTATTTTTAGGAGCAGAATCTTTAAAAACAATAATACCAAATACTGATATCGTAGTAATGTTGTTAGGTATAGGTTCAGCAGTGGTTGATAATGTACCTTTGGTTGCTGCAAGTATGGGAATGTTTCAAGAGCCTATGGATCATCCATTATGGCATTTTGTTGCTTTCTCAGCTGGTACAGGAGGTAGTATGTTAATTATTGGTTCAGCAGCAGGAGTTGTTGCTATGGGAATGGAAAAAATTGATTTTTTCTGGTATTTTAAAAAAATAGCTTGGTTAGCAGCCGTTGGATTTATAGCTGGTTCAATTACTTTTATAGGATTAAGATCGATATTATAAATTTTAAGTTAATTTTAAGAAATATAAAGCAATTTTAAAGAATCAAATCCGTTACAATTTTATTAGTCTTTATTAAAATCATATGTCATTAACTTTACAGCAAGAACCTAGTGGTAATCCTGATATTTTGGGAGAGGTAGTTTCAGAAGAAAAAACTTTATCAATTTATAATCTAATAATGGATGGTGGTGTAGGTGGCCAAATAATAATTGCCTTATTATTTGTTTTGCTTTTAATTACTTTTTACATATATATTGAAAGATTTTTAGCAATTAAAGCTGCATCAAAAATCGATAAAAATTATATGAATCAAATTAAAGATAAGATCCTAGGAGGAAATATTGAAGCGGCAAAAATATTAAGTCAAAGTAATAAAACACCAGTGGCTAGATTAATTGAAAAAGGTATTTCAAGAATTGGAAAACCTTTGGATGATATTAATACCGCTATTGAAAATGCAGGAAAGCTTGAAATTTATAAACTGGAAAAAAACGTTAGTGTATTAGCAACTATTGCCGGAGCAGCTCCAATGATTGGTTTTTTAGGAACTGTGATTGGTATGATCATCGCAATTCATGAAATTGCAAATGCGGGAGGTCAAATAGATATAAAACTATTAAGTGATGGATTGTATACTGCAATGACAACAACTGTTGCCGGACTTATCGTTGGTATTATTTCTTATATCGCTTATAATCATATAATTGTTAGAACAAATAAAGTAGTTTATCAAATGGAGGCAAACTCTCTTGAGTTTTTAGACCTCTTAAATGAACCTGTTTAAAACTAGTATTAAGAGCTTAGTATTGAGAAACGAGTCTTAAAAAAGGGCACATTATTAGAAAATAAAATTTAAATCATTCTCAATTGTAATAAATTATTTGAAAGTTAAAAGAGAATAAAAATCAGAGATTTAACATTTCTAATAAAGATTAAAAAAAACTATGGAGTTAAGAGGTAGAAATAAAATAAATCCGAATTTCAATATGTCGTCTATGACGGATATTGTTTTTTTGTTATTGATATTTTTTATGCTTACTTCAACTTTAGTAACAGTTAATGCTCTAGATATTATTTTACCGAAAGCTCAGGGTAAAACGGAGAATAAAAAATCAACGGCAGTTAGTATTACTAAAAAATTAGATTTCTATATTGACAAGAAAAAGATTAAGGAAAGTGAATTAGAACAGTATTTGGTCAGTAATCTTAAAGCAGAAGAAAATCCAACTATAGTGCTTAGAGCAGAAGAAGGAGTGCCAATTGAAAAGGCAGTTAAGATTTTAGATATTGCCAATAGAAATAAAATTAAAGTCATTTTAGCAGTTCGTCCTAAATAATTTATCAAATACTTATTCAAGTAAATGAGATTTTTAAATACAAAACACGAAAGGAAATCAGCAACATTAACAATACTTCTTGGTGTAATAATTATGTTTTTAATTTTCACTTTTGGTTTGACTTATTTTGATCCACCAAAAGAGTTTGGTATCGCAGTAAATTTTGGAACAACAGATTTTGGAAGTGGTAATATTCAACCAAAAGAAGCTTTAAAACCTATTCAACAAGAAATTCAAAATCAAGAAGAAGTTGTTGAAGAAGAAATTATAGAAGAAGATCCAGTAGAAGAACAAACAGAAAGCGACCCAAGTTCCAACGAAGCAGCTGAAAATGTACTTACACAAAATAATGAAGAAGCTATTGCTATAAAAAAGCAAGAAGAAGCTAAAAAGAAAAACGAAGCCGATCGAATAGCAAAAGAAAAAAGAAAGGAAGAGGATAGAAAAGCAGAAATTGAGAGAAAAAAAGTAGCTGAGCAAAAAAGAATAGCAAAAGAGAATAGTGAAAAAGCAGCAAAAAGAAAGAATTTAGACGCATTAATGGGTGGTTTTAGTGATAGTAGTGGTAAGGCCACAGGAGGTGAAGGTGATGATAATAAAGCAGGGGATAAAGGAAAAATTA
>DAOVTF010000075.1 GCA_030633225.1 Flavobacteriaceae bacterium | reverse complement strand
TTTAACTGATGTTGATGGTGATGGCATTGCAGATAAAAATGATAATTGTCCAAATATTGCTGGTCCAGCTGAAAATAATGGATGCCCTATTGTAACTGAAGAAGTTCAAAAAGAGATAACTGATTTGGCAAGAGCTATTTATTTTAATACCGGTAAATTTACTTTTACAGATGAAACTAAAGTTAGATTAGATAAGATCTATGATATTTTAGATGATTATCCAAATTCTAAATTTAGAGTTGAAGGTCATACAGATAGTTCAGGTAGTGGTGAGTTTAATAAAACATTATCACAAAAAAGAGCGGATGCTGTTATGACAGATTTAGTAGATAAAGGATTTAGTTCTAGCATGATTAGAGCAGTAGGTTTTGGTGAAGACAATCCAATTGGAGATAATACTACCAAAAAAGGAATGCAAGCCAATCGTAGAGTTGAAATTTTCTTAGAAAAAGAATAGATTAAATAATTATAATAATTTTAAAACCGCCTTTTGGGCGGTTTTTTTAGTGAAAAATTGTCAATAACTTTTATTGCTGTAATTGATTAAGCATTGTATTTTTGAATAATTAATTTCAAATTGTGAGTGATTACCTTGACCAATTAAACGAAGCCCAAAAGCTAGCTGTTTTACAAAAAGAAGGACCAATGATTATCATTGCTGGTGCCGGCTCTGGTAAAACAAGAGTTTTAACTTATCGTATTGCGTATTTAATGAAAAATGGAATTGATCCATTTAATATTTTGTCACTAACATTTACTAACAAAGCAGCTCGGGAAATGAAAAATCGAATTGCTGGAGTTGTAGGTCAAAGTGAAGCGAAAAATTTATGGATGGGCACTTTTCATAGTGTTTTTGCTAGAATTCTTAGAAGTGAAAGCGAAAAATTAGGCTTTCCGTCTAACTTTACAATTTATGATACCCAAGATTCTGTAAGATTAATAAGTTCTATTATAAAAGAACTTCAACTTGAAAAAGAAAAGTATAAGCCGAAACAAGTTTTTGGCCGAATTTCA
Source organism: Flavobacteriaceae bacterium (assembly GCA_030633225.1). Lineage (GTDB taxonomy): Bacteria > Bacteroidota > Bacteroidia > Flavobacteriales > Flavobacteriaceae > Lutimonas. Next base: position 7,130 of record DAOVTF010000075.1, on the reverse strand, counting down.
CAATTTAAAAATAGTTTAATTACAGTAAGGGCTTATTTTCAAAATCCGGAATTGATTGAAGCTGATAAAATTTCAGGCAGACCAAAAATTGGATCAATTTATCAAGAATATGTTGATAGATGTTTTAAGGCAGGCGCAATGGATTTTGATGATTTATTATTGAGAACCAATGAATTACTTACTCGTTTTCCTGAAGTTTTGGCTAAATATCAAGATCGGTTTCGTTATATTATGGTTGATGAGTATCAAGATACCAATCATTCACAATATTTAATTGTTAGAGCTTTGGCAGATAGATATCAAAATATTTGTGTAGTAGGTGATGATAGCCAAAGTATTTATGCTTTTAGAGGAGCCAATATTAAAAACATTTTAAATTTTCAGAAAGATTATGACAATGTTAAAATTTTTAAGTTGGAGCAAAACTATCGATCTTCAAAAAATATTGTGGAAGCAGCCAATAGTGTAATTGATAAAAACAAAACCAAACTAGACAAAGAGATTTGGACATCAAATGATGAAGGAGGGAAGATAAAAGTAATGCGAACCTTTTCGGAAGGAGATGAAGGAAGGTTTATTGCCAGCTCAATTTTTGAGAATAAAATGCAAAATCAATTAAAAAATAATGATTTTACAATTTTATATAGAACCAATGCCCAATCAAGAGCAATTGAAGATGCTTTAAGAAAAAAGGATATTAAATATAGAATTTACGGAGGTTTATCATTTTATCAACGAAAAGAAATAAAAGATACTCTGGCATATTTACGTTTATTAGTTAATTCTAATGATGAAGAAGCATTAAAAAGAGTAATAAATTATCCGGCTAGGGGAATAGGGCAAACGACATTGGATAAACTTTCCTTAGCAGCCAATCATTATAAAAAATCAATTTTTGATATTTTATTAAACCTTGATAAAATTGATTTAAAAGTAAACTCAGGGACAAAAATAAAATTGACAAACTTTGTAAATATGATACGGAGTTTTCAAATTGAAACCCAAACAAAAAATGCTTTTGAAGTAGCTGAACTAGTAATAAAACAAACAAGATTAATCAAAGATATTGAAACCGAAGGAACTCCTGAAGCCATCAGTAGAGTTGAAAATGTTCAAGAATTATTAAATGGAATTAAAGATTTTATTAAAGAGCAAAATCAAAAAGAGGAAGATGCTTCACTTTCTTATTTTTTAGAAGACGTGGCTTTAGCAACAGATTTTGATAATGAAAAAGATGATGTTCCTAGGGTATCTTTAATGACCATTCACCTAGCAAAAGGATTGGAGTTTCCTTATGTGTATATTGTTGGTTTAGAAGAAAATCTATTTCCTTCTGCAATGAGTATGAATACTCGAAGTGAAATTGAAGAAGAACGTCGGTTGTTTTATGTTGCTATAACCCGAGCAGAAAAACAAGTATACTTATCACATGCTCAATCAAGATATCGTTGGGGTAAATTAATTGATTGTGAACCAAGTAGATTTTTAGAAGAAATTGATGATAAATACTTAGAAATTATTTCTCCAAAACAAAATACATTTCAATCTAACAAGTTTTTGGATAGTGATATTTTTGGAGATACACCAAAAAATACGATTCGATTTAAAAAACCAATTCAAAGAAAGTCAGAGAGGAAAACAAAATCTCAAAATCCTGTAAATGTTACTCCACCAAAAAACTTAAAGAAAGTTAGCGCTATTCAATCTGATAAAACAAATTTATTTGATAGTAATTTAATTGCAGGAAATATTGTTGAACACGCAAAATTTGGTAAAGGCGAAGTATTGAAAATTGATGGTTTAGGAAATAATAGAAAAGCAGAAATTAAATTTGAATCTGGTAGTACAAAAAAATTATTATTACAATTCGCAAAATTGAATTTAATTGGTTAATAATTACTATTTAAAGATGGTTTAACATCTAAAATAATTGTTACTTTGCATAAGTAGAAATATTAATTATAATTAACGAAAAGAAATAGATGGATTTAGAGTATAATTCGGAAAGAGAGCATTTAATTATTCCAGAATATGGACGTCATATTCAAAAATTAATAAATCATTGTATTGCTATTGAAGATAAAGAAGAAAAGAATAAAATGGCGACTGCAATAGTTAAAGTGATGGGTAATTTACAGCCTCATTTACGTGATGTACCTGATTTTCAACATAAATTATGGGATCAGTTATTTATTATGTCGGATTATAAATTAGAGGTTGATACTCCATACTCGAAACCTGAAAAGGAATTATTACAAGCAAAGCCAGAAGCTTTACCTTATCCAAAGGCTTCTTCAAAATTTAAGTTTTATGGTAATAATATTCAAATCATGATTGATACCGCTTTAACCTGGGAAGATGGCGAAATGAAAGATGCTTTGGTATTCACTATTGCAAATCATATGAAAAAGTGTTTTTTGAATTGGAATAAAGATACTGTTGATGATGAAGTAATTTTTAAACATTTAGACGAACTTTCAAATGGTAAATTATCTTTGAATAGTGACGATGTGCTTTCAGACGCTAAAAATCTATTAAGAAAAAAGCCGAATAAAAATTATCAAAAACCTTCACAAAAGCAAGGAAAAAAACCTTATAGAAAAAGATAAAAATAGAATAATTCAATGTCAATATTTAAAATCGAAGGAGGACATCGGTTACAAGGTGACATTACTCCTCAAGGTGCAAAAAATGAAGCTTTACAAGTTATTTGTGCAGTTTTATTAACTTCAGAAAAAGTTACAATTAGTAATATTCCTGATATTAGAGATGTTAATAAACTAATATTCATTTTAGGAGAATTAGGTGTAAAAGTAGAAAAACTATCTAAAAACACTTACTCTTTCCAAGCAGATGAAATTAACTTAGATTATCTTGAATCTTTTGAATTTAAAAGAGATGGAAGTTCGTTAAGAGGTTCCATAATGATAGTTGGACCTTTATTAACAAGATTTGGAAAAGGATATATTCCAAGACCGGGAGGCGATAAAATTGGTAGACGTAGATTAGATACCCACTTTGAAGGTTTTATTAACTTGGGGGCTAAATTTAGATATAATAAAACAGAGTATTTTTATGGAGTTGAAGCAAAAAATGGCCTAACGGGTAAATACATGCTATTAGATGAAGCCTCGGTAACAGGTACAGCCAATATATTAATGGCATCTGTAATGGCAAAGGGTATTACAACCATTTATAATGCAGCTTGCGAGCCATATATCCAACAATTGTCAAAAATGTTGGTTAGTATGGGAGCTAAAATTAGTGGTATAGGTTCTAATAAATTAATTATTGAAGGAGTTGAGATTTTACATGGCTGTAAGCATAGAATTTTACCTGATATGATTGAAATTGGTAGTTGGATTGGTATGGCAGTAATGACCAGATCTGAACTTACAATTAAAGATGTTAGTTGGGATGATTTAGGTCAAATACCTAATATTTTTCGAAAACTGGGAATAAATTTAGAAAAAAAAGGAGATGACATTCATATTCCAACGCAAGAAAGCTATGAGATTAAAGGAGATTTAGATGATTCTATTTTAACCGTTTCTGATGCTCCTTGGCCAGGGTTTACGCCAGATTTACTAAGTATAGTTTTAGTAGTTGCTACACAAGCAAAAGGCAGTGTTTTAATTCATCAAAAAATGTTTGAAAGTCGTTTGTTCTTTGTTGATAAATTAATTGATATGGGTGCTAAAGTAATTTTATGTGATCCGCATCGTGCAACGGTAATAGGTTTAAATCATGAATCTAGTTTACGTGCGACCACTATGAGTTCTCCAGATATTAGAGCGGGAATATCTTTACTAATTGCAGCATTATCTGCAGAAGGAACTAGCACAATTCATAATATTGAACAAATTGATAGAGGTTATGAACGTATTGACGAACGATTAAGATCTATTGGAGCTAAAATTGAAAGAATTGATAACACTTTTTAACCAATTCTTAATTTATTAATTCAATTTCAAGCTAATCGAAACAACTCGGTAAGGAAATCAAATTGTAAATTATATAATTCTACATTCATTGAGATATAATTTCTGGGTGAAATAATAATTTATCTGTTTAAAATATCATCAAATTAATTTTAGACTTTGTGACATTATGACACAAATATACACTTGGCAAGTAATTTGCTTAATGAGGTGTAATAGGATATAAATATAAAAAATATGAGCAATCAAGAAAATATAGATAAAGATTTAGAAAATGATTTTTTAGACCAAGAGCTAGAAAATGAAAATTCAGAAGGTCAGGAAGAACTCGCTGAAGAAGAGGTTGTTGAAGATGAGACAGATAGGTTAAAGGATCAAATAGATAAAGAAAAAAACAATTTTTTACGTTTATTTGCTGAATTTGAAAACTATAAAAAGAGAACTTCTAAAGAAAGAATTGAATTATATAGTACAGCTAATAAAGAATTAATGACAGTTTTATTGCCAATATTGGATGATTTTGAAAGAGGTTTAAACGAAATTAAAAAATCAGAGGAGCAAGGTTTATTAGAAGGAATGCAATTGATTTATAATAAATTCAAAAACACGTTAAATCAAAAAGGTTTAATGGAATTAGAAGTTAAGCAAGGTGATGTTTTTGATGCTGAAATTCATGAAGCTATTTCTCAAATTCCTGCACCTTCAAAAAAACTGAAAGGTAAAATTATTGATGTAGTTGAAAAAGGTTATAAACTTGGAGAAACAATAATCCGTTTTCCTAAAGTAGTATTAGGCAATTAATTGATTAGATTATGAAGACAGATTATTACGAAGTTCTTGGTGTTAGCAAAAACGCAACTTCTACTGAAATAAAAAAAGCATACCGAAAAAAGGCAGTTCAAAATCATCCAGATAAAAACCCTGGTGACAAAGCTGCTGAGGATCGTTTTAAACAAGCCGCAGAAGCATATGAGATTTTAAGTAATTCAGATAAAAAAGCTCGTTATGATCAGTATGGTCACGCCGCATTCGAAAATGGAGGAGCAGGAGGTGGATTTGGTGGTATGAATATGGAAGACATCTTCAGTCAATTTGGCGATATTTTTGGTGGTCATTTTGGTGGTGGTGGATTTAGCGGTGGCTTTGGTGGAGGTTCACGTCAAGCAATAGTTAAGGGAAGTAATTTAAGAATAAGAGTAAAACTTGAGTTAAAAGATATATTAAACGGTGTTTCTAAAAAAGTAAAAGTCAAACGTTTGGTTAAAGCCGAAGGTGTGACCTATAAAACATGCGAAACATGTAAGGGGCAGGGAAGTGTTACAAGAATTAGTAATACAATTTTAGGTAGAATGCAAACTGCAGCCACTTGTCCAACATGTAAAGGATCTGGTAAAATTGTAGATAATCGACCAAAAGGATCGGATGCCCATGGATTAATTCAGAAAGAAGAAACAGTAGAGATAGAAATTCCACCAGGAGTAACTGATGGAGTTCAATTAAAAGTTCCTGGCAAGGGTAATGAAGCTCCCGGAGATGGAATATCAGGAGATATTTATGTTGTAATTCAAGAGATTTCACATGAAAATTTAAAAAGAGAAGGAAACAATTTACATCACGATATGTATATTAGTTTTCCTGAAGCAGCGCTAGGAGTTGGCAAAGAAATAGATACCTTAACGGGTATAGTAAGAATAAAGGTAGAACCAGGAACCCAATCTGGTAAAATATTACGCTTACGCGGAAAAGGATTAGAAAGTATAGATAGATACGGTAAAGGTGATTTGTTAGTTCACATCAATGTATGGACTCCAAAAACTTTAACAAAAGAGCAAAAAAACTTTTTCAATAAGGTAAAAGATGATGATAATTTTATACCAGAACCATCTAATTCTGAAAAATCATTTTTTGAAAAAGTAAAAGATATGTTTTCGTAACATAAGACATATCAAGCCATTACGAAAAAGAAATATGGATTATTCGAGCTTATTTAGAATAATTTTTGTTATATTTGTTACACTGAGTTTTTAAAATTCAGTAACTTTTTCTTTTTCATAGCAATTTTCCCACTCTCTTTGAGTGGGTTTTTTTATGCTTAAAAATTATTTGATTTTTAAGTTTTCTAAAAATAATTAACAATAAAGTTGAATATTATATTAAATTATGTATTTTTACAGTATTATTATATTACTTTTATAGTAATATTCTTTTTCATAGCAATTTTCCCACTTTTGTTTTCAAGAGTGGGATTTTTTTTTTCTTTATATTAACTGTAAATTTGCATAAAAGTAAGTCATCTTATCGCTCTCGTATTAGCGAGAGAGGAAAGTCCGGACACCATAGAGTAGCATAGCGGATAACATCCGTCATTTCTTTTGAAATAGGACAAGTGCAACAGAAAGCAAGTACAGTTCGGCTGTAGTGAAATCAGGTAAACTCTATGCGGTGAAATGCTATGTATATTGAAGTCTCAACTTATGTTGGGTAAGAACTACTCGTTCAATTTCAAGGGGTAAGCAGCTAAAGTTGCAAAGTAATTTGTAATGTAGATAAATGATAAGAATCATGCCTTGGTATGATAACAGGATCCGGCTTATTGGCTTACTTTTTATTTATCATATTCGAAATTATTATCCCTAATTTAATAAATATTTTACATAATTATTAATAAAATGAATAATAATTATATAAATTTGAATCACCTTCTGTTTTCTTTGAATATATTATAAAATGACCTCAAAAATTCGTATTTTTGAACACTTTAGAAAAATAAATTACTCAATTAAATTGTAAAATTATGGCATTTGATGTTGATATGATTAAAAAGGTTTATGATCGTATGACTGAGCGTGTTGATGCAGCACGTAAGGTTACAGGTACACCATTAACTTTAGCTGAAAAGATATTATATAATCACCTTTGGGATGGAAAAGCAACCCTAAACTTTAAAAGAGGTGTGGACTATGTAGATTTTGCACCGGACAGAATTGCTTGTCAAGATGCAACTGCTCAAATGGCGTTGTTACAATTTATGCAAGCTGGTAAAAAAAAGGTCGCAGTACCAACAACGGTTCATTGTGATCACTTAATTCAGGCAAAAATAGGTGCAGATAAAGATTTGCAGGAAGCAATGAATTCGAGCAGTGAAGTTTTTAATTTTTTAGCATCTGTTTCGAATAAATATGGTATTGG
>DAOVTF010000072.1 GCA_030633225.1 Flavobacteriaceae bacterium | reverse complement strand
TTATTAAATGATTCAGCTGATCTTACTACATTATTAGTAACATAATTACCATTAGCATCTAGCATAACACCATTACCAACAATACCAGTTTCTCTACCGTCTAAAGTTCCTGATAAAGCACCAGCAAAATTACCCCAAGTAGTTGTCATTGAATGAATATCTCCTCCAATTTTAGCATCAACTAAAGCGTAAAAACTAAAGTCCCAAAATCTTAAAGTAGTTGAAATACCACCTGTCCAGTCTGGAGTTACATTACCAAGAATTTTTGTTCCGTTAGGATCAATAACAGGTAAACCATTATTGAAAACTATTTCACCACTTGGTGAACGTTGCCAATAGTTACCAACAATTGAACCATAAGGTTCTCCTTCTCTAGCCTCTAATGTCATATTCCATTGTCCACCTAATACTAAAGCATCTAATCCTCCAAGAGAAACAACTTCATTTTCATTCATTGCGAAATTCGCATCAAAATCCCAAGTGAAGTTTTCTGATTGAAGAACTGTTAAACCAAATTGAATTTCAAAACCTGAGTTTCTCATTTCACCAACGTTGGAAATTGCATTTGTATAACCTGTTGAAGCAGCAATTTGAACTGGCACAACTAGATCAGTACTTGTTTGATCATAATAAGTAAAATTAAATCTAACTCTATTATTCCATAAACGAGCATCAATACCTCCCTCAATACCTTCTTGAAATTCTGGTTTAATAGTAGGGTTGTTTAAAGTACCTAGTAAAAATGCTACTGTGGTAGATCCATATGGTTGACTAGATAATCCATAAACAGGATCTAATTGGTATGGGCCTAAGGCTCCAATACCACCCACTTGTGACCAACCTCCACGAAGTTTTAAGAACCAGTCATTAGCACCAAACAATTCTGAAACTACTATACTACCAGTAATAGAAGGATAGAAAAATGAATTATTTTCTTGTGGTAGAACACTAGCCCAGTCATTTCTTCCTGAGAATTCTAAATAGATCATATCCATAAATCCTATTTTACCAAACCCGATTAAACTGTTAATACGAGATTCAGATGTATAATCAGTAACAGAATAATTACTACCTGCTCTCAAGTTATTTAAGTCATAAAGACCATTTAATTGTAATTGAGGAGCAGTAACATTGTTTATTTGATTATAAAATTTTGTTTGATTTCCACCTAAAGAAAGGTCAAAAGTGAATTTCTCAGAGATATCTGTTGTATATGATACAAACAAATCTGCATTTGTTTCTGTTCTAGATCTAACAGCTTCAGTATATGATCCAAAAGGAGCATTGTTACTACCGTGAGCTTGTCTGCTAGTAGCAATTGAGTTAAAATGATCTAACCCTATTTTACCATGTATAGAAAAATGATTATCAATATTGTAGTTAAAACCTACATTACCGTAAATTCTATCTTTATCATAATCATTAGTATTAGTTTCTAAAACCCACCAAGGGTTGTTTTGGAAAACTGTATTCCAGTTTAAAGGAGTACCTGCAGCAGCAGTACCTTCAGCAGATAATGGTAAATTTCTCCAATCTTTTAAAGCTTGGAAATCAACATTTCTACCAGACCAGATAAATTGTTGTAATGGATTTTCATTATCATAACCAACAATTGCTAAGTTATCACTTTGTGTTTTCACATAGTTAAAATTAACATTGGTTGTAAATTTATCACTTATTGTATATGATGCATTTGCACCAACATTAAATCTGCTAAAATCTGTATGAGGAACCATACCATCTTGCTCCAAATTACCAACAGAAACTCTATATCCTATATTTTCACCACCACCTGCAAAAGAGATATTGTTTGTAAAAGAAGTACCTGTATCATAAAAATCTTTAATATTATCAGGTTGAGACACCCAAGGAAGTGGTGCACCACCAACTTTATATGAATCCCATTGGATAAATTCTAAACCTACATCTAAAGGAGGTCCCCAACTTTCATCAACACCACCATCACCAATAGTACCATCAATAAATTCAAAATAGTCTGGGTTTCCACCTTGTCCATATGAGTTTTGATAACTTGGTAAGATTAATGGTTTTGTAAAATCCATATTTGAAGAAATTGTAACTCCAAGTTTGGTATTTTGCTTACCAGACCTAGTTGTAATTTCAATTACTCCATTCGCAGCTCTTACACCGTAAAGTGCAGCAGCAGCAGGCCCTTTTAATACATTCATTGATTCAATGTCTTCCGGGTTAATATCAGAAGCACCGTTTGGTAAGTCTCTACCTCCAAAGGATCCAGCTGTACTACCACCTGTACCATTATAAATTGGCACACCATCAACAACGTACAAAGGTTCATTACTACCAGTAATTGAACTGGCACCCCTTAATACTACTCTTGAAGAAGCACCAACTGCACCAGAACTTGATGTAACTTGTACACCAGCGATTTTACCAGAAAGAGCATTAGAAATGTTAGCCTCTTTAGCTTGTATAAAATCATCGCCATCTAGTACTTGAGCTGCAAAAGTTGCAGATCTAGCTTCTACTTTACGACCGTAACCTGTTACAATTACTTCATCTAAAGTGTTGTCGTCAGATACCATTGTTAAATTAATAACATTATTCGTACCAACAGTTCTAGTAACAGTAGTCATACCAACAAAACTAAAACGGATATTATCACCGCTATTTGCATTGATTGCATAATTACCGTCAAAATCTGTTTCAGTACCTATTGTAGTACCATCAATTAATACACTAACTCCAGGTAATGGTCCAGATTCATCTGAGACAGCACCAGTGATAGTTCTTTCTTGTGCAAATGTAAATTGCACTACAAACGCTAGTAAAAGCGTCAAAATTCCACTTAACTTTGTTTTCATTATATAAATTATTTGAATTAATTTAGGCCAAAAGTCTTAATAAAAAGTTAATTAACCAACTTTTTAACATAATAAATTAAAAAAAAGTTAAAAAATTGTTAAGACAAAAAGCGTTTTCAAAAGTATGATACCAAAGGCTTTGTTTGGTTGCGTTGTTGTTAAAAGAAACTTATAATTTTAACATGAAGCTTTGAATTATCAAATTCAAACTTATTGTCATCGAACTTACCAATAGCGTAACTAAGGTTTAATAAGCCAATTTTTGTAAAGAAAGCATAGCCCAAGCCTAAACTGAAAATATTAGTTTTTTTATCTGAATAATCATCTTGAATGTATGAAAAATCGGTTATTGTGTATATAAAACTAGATAAAGTTGGTCTATACCTATATTCTAAATTAAAGACACTGTAACCAGTTGCTAATATGCTTTCTTCATTAACACCTCTAATGTTGTTTGTTCCTCCAATTCTAAATAACTCATTAATAACAAAATTTTCGGAATTTAAAATGGCACTTTGGTTTTGTAAAAAAAGATAATTTCTTTTATTTATTGGAAATAAATAATTGGCTGATATAAGAAATTTAGATTGATTAGTTTTAATATCTTCAATTTTACGAGATCCCAAAAATGAACTAAAATCTAATCTGAATCGTATAGAAAATAAATTATCGTTCACTAATTTTTCATAATTATAAGATGCACCGTAAAACACATTTTTAAAGGTTTTTACATTTGCAGTTTGACTTTTTAGTAAATTTGTTGAGCTTTCGGTATTAAAAGCTGCCGAAATTTTACCTTTTTTGTTTAGAGAATAACTTATGTCAACAGATGTATTCACATTACTAAAAGTAGAGTCCTGCCTATATAGTTCAAAGTTAACTTTAGGAATTATTGGTAGATTAAATATATATGGAGTCTCGGCACTTATATAAAAACGTTGACTGTCATTTCCATTGTTCTTCCAAAATAATGATAAGCTTTCTCCGCTATTAAAAATGTTATTAAATTCTAAGTCGAGATATCCGTTAAATTCAAGTCCACTTTTTTCTTCTTTTGAAGCAAAACCCAAAACCCCATCAAACTTATTAGATCTTTTCTTTTTTAAATATAGATAAATATAAGTAGAATCATTTGTGAATAAAACTTCAGCAGGTTTTTGTTCTTCAACAAAAGAGATGTGGTTAATTGCAGTTGAGGCATATTCTAATTTTTCTTTATTAAATGTGGAGCCAGTTTTAAGGTTTAGCTCATGAGAAATAAAGTTTTTTGGAAAATTCTCATATCCTTTTATAATAACCTTATCAATAGTTCGGATTTGAGTTTCTTCAATATTTAAGTTTGCAAAAGCAGTATCACTTTCTAAATAAATATGGTCTAATGAAATTTTAACAAATGAGTTTCCATTCTCTTCAAAATTATCAGCAATAAATTGTAGAGAATTAGAAATGTCAGAAAACGGAATTTCAAAATAATTATCCTTAACATTAACTGAAACCTGCTCAAGGGTCTTTTTATTAAGAATTTTATATGGAATGTTATTATAATAAATTTTTAACCATTTTGTTTGAGTTCCAAGTATAAACTGTGCTGTATATTCTTGTTTAATATGCAAAAGAGTATCTAAAGACACACTTAAAAATCCTTTATGTTCTAATTGGATTAGAATCGAATCTGTTTCAAGAGCGATACTTTTTTTTGATGGGTGATTTTTTTCATAAACTAATTCGTTAAATGTTTTGTTGTTTTCTTTGTTTTTAGAAATAGCTTTAAGCTGAAATTCTTGTGCATAACAACTAGATGTTTTTAGTAAAAAAAAGACTATATATATATATGGTGTAAAATTTACTTTCAACTCACAATTTTTTAGTGTGTAAATATCATGTTATTTTAGTAGAAATCAAATTGGATTGTTCTCGTTTTTCTAATCAATAAGGCTTTTTTAGTTGTTTTAATCTTCTTGTAAATGACAAGACCCCATTTATTGTTAAACTTTTTTATTTTCAAACTTTTTCATTTTCAAAAATTTCTTTTTCCTTACGTGATTTTGCTTTAAAATACAATGATTTATAATTTGAATAACAATAAAAAAGTTATACATTTGCAAACTCTTAAAAAATAGAGAGTTTAAAAAAATTTAATTTAATTAAATAATAGTATGCCAACTATTCAACAATTAGTACGAAAAGGAAGAACCAAAACAACCAAGAAGAACAAATCGGCTGCTTTGAATTCATGTCCCCAACGTCGTGGAGTTTGTACTCGTGTTTACACTACAACACCAAAAAAACCTAATTCAGCTATGCGAAAAGTAGCAAGGGTAAGGTTGACAAATGGTAATGAGGTAAATGCATACATTCCAGGAGAAGGACATAATTTACAAGAACATTCGATAGTATTGGTTAGAGGTGGAAGAGTAAAAGATTTGCCAGGTGTAAAATACCACATTGTTCGTGGTGCATTAGATACAGCTGGAGTTGAAGGACGAACACAACGCCGTTCAAAATACGGAACAAAACGTCCAAAAAAATAATTTTAAAGCTTTAATGTAAAGAACAATGAGAAAAACGTTATCAAAAAAGAGAATCCTTTTACCGGATCCTAAATTTAACGATCAGTTGGCTACACGTTTTGTGAACAACTTGATGTTAGATGGTAAAAAATCTACAGCATTTAAAGTATTTTATGATGCTTTGGATATTGTAGAAGAGAAAAAACAAGACGAAGAGAAAACGGCTTTAGAATTATGGAAAGAAGGTTTGTCAAATGTGATGCCTCATGTTGAAGTACGTAGTCGTAGAGTAGGTGGAGCAACTTTTCAAATTCCTATGCCAATTAGAGCCGATCGTAAGATTTCAATGGCTATTAAATGGATGATTTTATATGCTCGTAAGAGAAATGAAAAATCTATGGCGCAACGTTTGGCAGGTGAAATACTTGCAGCTGTTAAAGAAGAAGGAGCTGCAGTTAAGAAGAGAGTAGATGTACATAAAATGGCAGATGCAAATAAAGCCTTTTCACATTTTAGATTTTAAGAAATGGCTAGAGATTTAAGTTTAACTAGAAATATTGGTATTGCTGCACATATTGATGCGGGTAAAACCACAACTACAGAACGTATTCTTTTTTATACAGGAGTTTCTCATAAAATAGGAGAAGTGCATGATGGTGCCGCAACTATGGATTGGATGGAGCAGGAGCAAGAAAGAGGTATTACAATTACTTCGGCTGCAACTACATGTACATGGAAGTTTCCTTCAGAAAATGGAGAGCCTACTGCAGATGCTAAAGGATATCATTTTAATATAATTGACACTCCTGGTCACGTTGATTTTACAGTAGAGGTGAACAGATCGTTAAGAGTTTTAGATGGTTTAGTTTTCTTATTTAGCGCTGTAGATGGTGTTGAGCCTCAATCAGAAACTAACTGGAGGTTGGCTGATAATTACAAAGTGCCAAGAATTGGTTTTGTAAATAAAATGGACCGACAAGGTTCAGATTTCTTAAAAGTAAACAAACAAGTGAAAGAAATGTTAGGTTCAAATGCTGTGCCTATCGTTCTTCCAATTGGTGAAGAAGAAGACTTTAAAGGAATTATCGATTTAGTAAAAAATAGAGCAATTGTATGGGATGATGAAAATCACGGATCTACATTTAAAGTGATTGATATTCCAGAAGAATTAAAAGAAGAAACTCGTGAGTTTAGGGCTTTATTGATTGAAGAAGTTGCAAGTTATGATGAAAATCTACTTGAAAAATTCATGGAAGATGAAGACTCAATCACTGAAGATGAAGTGCACGCTGCTTTAAGAGCTGCTGTTATGGATATGGCAATCATACCTATGATTTGTGGTTCTGCCTTTAAAAATAAAGGAGTTCAGTTCTTGTTAGATGCTGTTTGTCGTTACTTGCCTTCGCCAGTCGATAAAGATGCTATTATTGGAATGAACCCTGATACAGAAAAAGAAGAGACAAGAAAACCATCAGTAAAAGAACCTTTTGCTGCATTAGCTTTTAAAATTGCTACCGATCCTTTTGTTGGTCGTTTGGCTTTCTTTAGAGTTTATTCAGGTAGATTAGATGCTGGTTCTTATATTTTAAATAATAGATCGGGTAAAAAAGAGAGAATTTCACGTATTTACCAAATGCATGCAAATAAGCAAAATGCAATCGATTATATTGAGGCAGGAGATATTGGTGCAGCTGTAGGTTTTAAAGATATTAAAACTGGTGATACAATGTCATCTTTAGATGCTCCTATTGTTTTGGAAAGTATGGACTTTCCAGACCCTGTAATTGGGGTTGCAATTGAGCCTAAAACGAAAGCTGATGTTGATAAATTAGGTGTAGGTCTTGCTAAATTAGCAGAAGAAGACCCGACATTTACAGTAAGAACAGATGAAGCTTCAGGTCAAACAATTATCTCAGGAATGGGAGAGTTGCATATTGAGGTTTTAATTGATCGTTTAAAACGTGAATTTAAAGTAGAAGTTAACGAAGGAGAACCTCAAGTAGAATATAAAGAAGATTTAACTAAAACTACAAAACACAGAGAGACATATAAAAAACAATCTGGTGGTCGTGGTAAATTTGGTGATATTGTATTTGAAATGGGACCTGTTGATGAAGATTTTGAAGGCACAGGATTGCAATTTGTTAATTCAATTAAAGGGGGTAATATTCCAAAAGAATTTATTCCGGCTGTTGAAAAAGGATTTGCAATGGCAATGAAAAATGGACCACTAGCTGGATTTGAAATGGACACCATGAAAGTTAAGTTATCAGATGGTTCTTTTCACCCTGTAGATTCAGATGCATTATCATTTGAATTGGCTGCAAAATTAGGTTATAAAGCTGCTGCAAAAGCTGCTGGAGCTGTTATTCTTGAGCCAATTATGAAATTAGAAGTAGTAACTCCTGAAGAAAATATGGGAGATATTGTAGGAGATTTGAACAGAAGAAGAGGTCAAGTTAATGCTATGGATGATAGAAATGGAGCTAAAGTTGTAAAAGCTAATGTTCCTTTATCAGAAATGTTTGGTTATGTAACAACTTTGAGAACATTATCATCTGGTAGAGCTACTTCAACTATGGAGTTCTCACATTATGATAAAACTCCTTCTCATATTTCTGAAGAAGTAATTAAAAAAGCACAAGGATAATCTACTAAAATTTTAAATGATGAGTCAAAAAATTAGAATAAAATTAAAGTCTTACGATTATAATCTAGTAGATAAATCTGCTGAAAAAATTGTAAAAACGGTAAAAAATACTGGTGCAGTAGTTAATGGTCCAATTCCATTACCAACACATAAGAAAATATTTACAGTATTGCGTTCACCACACGTTAATAAAAAATCGAGAGAGCAATTTCAGTTAAGTGCATATAAAAGAATTTTAGATATTTACAGTTCTTCATCAAAAACAATTGATGCTTTAATGAAATTGGAATTAC
>DAOVTF010000132.1 GCA_030633225.1 Flavobacteriaceae bacterium | reverse complement strand
AGATTTAAATTTATATTTTATTGAGTTTAATATTCTAAGTATTAAATAAAATTACCTTTTGGATCTGTTTTTACTTTCAAACGTTTGTCTCCATTTTCAAGAGTTAATTTGTACTCTTGCTTAGCTACTCCTTTATTTTTTTGATAACTAACTTTGTAAACATCTTTGGAAATAATCCATCCCGGAAATCTTTTTGCAACAGATTTTGACACTTCTTTTGGCACTTTGATATTTTTAAACTTTTCAATGGTTTTAATAAGTTTACCATCTCCATCATAAGCTGCTACAATTTTTCCTTCAGGTATATAAAAGGATACATCATAATAATCATAATCATCACTATAAAGTTCTGATTTTTTAATATCATAATTGGCTACTTTTTGTTGGAGTAATTTCACAGGTACAGCTGCAGAAGAATTATCTATACTATTTAAGTATTTATAATTAAATGCATGTACTTCAATTTCAGGTAACATTCCATCACTAATAACCTGAGAGAACGATTGGGTGGTTAAGCCAAATTGAGTAGTGAGCCCAATAACGAATAATCCTAATAATAGTTTTTTCATTATATAATTGGTTTTAATTAATATTTATTTCACCCAATAAAGTTAGGACTAGTAAAAATATAAAGCAATGACCACCGTCAATGAAATGGTTGATTCTAATCAATAAATACAATTTACTGTTTAGGTATTTTTAAAACTGAACCCAATGATAAACTTGATTTAAAAGAAATATTCCAAAAACAAAAATTGGAAATATCAAAAAATGAAACCATTTAGAATCAAATCGATCAATCATTTTTATGGCAAACGTTGGGAATGCAAAAAGCGTAATTCCTTTAAGTAATGTAAACCATCCAAATAAAGTTATAATAATACGCCAATCTAATACCCAAATATTGTGAGCAATAATATTTAATAGACCTAAAATTATTGCCAAAAATGAAATAATAATAATAAATTTTTCGTCTTTTGTATATTCAAATAATTGCTTAATCCTTTTAGGGTATACTAACAATAAAGTAAAATAGATTATAAGATACCAACCCCAAAATTTTGCTAAAAAAATAGAAGCGTCCATAATTTTCTTATTTAGTTTTATGCAATACTAATAATGGTATTGTTGTATGAAAACTTAATTCTTCAACTTTTGGTTTAAAGAATAAGCGTTGGAAAAAATTATAATGTTTTGCAACTATTGCAATCATATCAATGTTTCCCCTACTTTGTGTAAAACAGTTAAGTGCTACTTCAAAGTCTGTGCTTGTTAATGTGTGAAACCTAAAGTCTAAATTTTTAAAAATATTTATTAGTCTTTTTTTGTTTAACCTTTGTTCTTCATTAAGCTCATTTTTATTTTGAAAATGAACTATTCTTACTTTAGAATTATTTGAATTTACAATACTAATTAAAAATTCAAAATCTTCTTTTTGATAAGAAATTTCATAGTCTGTAGGAAAGGCAATTTCCTTAGGCTTTTCATAACTTGCATTTTCAGGAATAGCCAAAACATTACATTGAGTTTTCATAATTACATCACCAGTATTAGAACCCATAAATATTTCTTTTGCACCTGTAGCTCCTTTAGTTCCCATAACAATCAAATCAATATCCTTATTTTTCAAAGTGTTTTTAACTGAATTGATAAAGAAATTATATTCACTTAACGTTGCATAACTGTGTTTTGGATTATTATCAAGTTTTTTTATTAAACTTTTTAGACCTTTTTGAGATGATTCAAATAGATCATTTTCCATTTTTGCTAATTGAATAGAATCATTTTCGAGTAATGCTTCGTTTGTGAAATACGGAATTTTAAAAACATTTAATAAATAAAATTTACAACTATTGTCTTTAAACAATTCCGTTGCATAACGAATAGCATTTAAAGAATTTTTAGAAAAATCGGTTGGAAGGAGTATATTTTTCATAATAAAATGATTTAAATTATTATTTGCTTAAATATAATTAATCAATTTTAAATTTAAAATGATTATGATCAGTAAAAACACTGATTCTCATCAGCATTTGTCAATTGATTTAATCTTTTTAAAATTGACTATTTCAATGGAGTTTCTATCAGTTTTAATAAGATTTTCTTCTTTAAAATCGGTAAGAGTTCTAATTAATGTTTCTTTGGCAATACCAATTATATTTGCTAGGTCCGACCTTGATATTTTAATGACATACCCTTTTTGATTATCATGATTTAGTTGTAGCAAAGCGTCCGCAGTTTTTTTTCTTACCGAGTCATAGGCCAAATGAATTAATTGATCTTTAATTTTATTCAAATTTTCTGATAATAGATCCATAAAATTTATAGCCATTTGTGGATTTTGTTTAACCAATTTTAAGATTTCTGGTTTAGTTACCTTTTGGACTATAGTTTTTTTTAAAGCCACAGCATTTTCATCATACGCTTTGTTTTTTAAAAATGATGTGAAGCCAAAAAAATTCTGCTTTTTAAAAATACCGGTGATTAATTCTTTCCCAATCTCATTGTTTTTAAAAGTTTTAACTGTGCCACTGATTATATAAAAAATATGATTACTATTATTCCCTTCACAATAGATAGAAGCTCCTTTGTTGAATAAAAACTTTTCTTTTGAACTAAACTCCTCTTGTAAGTTTTCAAATTTTATGGTTTTATTGAATTCAGAATCATCAATGGTTTTATGTTTTTCAAAAAACTCGTTTCTTTTTAATCTTGAAGAAACAGCACTTAATAATTCTGATTCATCAAAAGGTTTTGTAATATAGTCGCAGGCCCCCATATCCATTCCTTTTCTAACATCATCATGATTTGTTTTAGCTGACATAAAAATAAATGGCACTTTTTGTAATGCACTATCTCTCACAGCAATTTGCAGCACTCCATAACCATCTAATTCAGGCATTAAAATATCACAAATAATAATGTCTGGTTTAAAAACATGAGCTTTTTCAATTCCTAATTTTCCATTTTCAGCAGTAATAACTTCGTAATTTGCAAGTTGTAAAATTTCAGCAGTATTATCTCTTAAAATTTTATCATCTTCAACAAGTAGAATCTTTTTTTTCATGATATCACTCTCCTTAAAATTTAATACTTTATAATTTCATTATTAATGGTAATTTAATAGTAAAGGTTGATCCTTTTTTTTCTTCGCTGATAAATTTTATTGATCCTTTTAACTCTTCAATATGATGTTTTACAATATTTAACCCAATACCAGTTCCTTGAAAATGTAAAGCATTTTTTGCTCTAAAGAATCGTTCAAAAATATGTTTTTGATCTTTTTTAGGAATACCAATTCCATTATCTTGAACAATAATTTTTAGATAGGAATTATTAGTGATATTAATTTTTATGTTGGAATTTTCTGGGGAGTACTTTATCGAGTTAAATAAAATATTTCTAATGATAATATCAACAATTTTCTTGTCTTGTATCACTTCAATTTTACTGTCACATGGTGTTAGCTTAATCGTTTGCCCTTTTTTTAATACAGATCTTGAGTTTTCAATAATTTCATCTATGAACTCACAAAAATTAAATTTGGTCAATTGATATTTTAAATTTTTTGTTTCGGTTTTTTCTAAGAATAAAAAATCATCTAGAACGGAGTTTAGCTGAAATACTAATTTTTTAATTTTAAACGCATGATTTTGAATATTTTCATTAATAATGGATTCATTATATTTTTCAATTAAACTTATAGAAGTTAGAATACCACTTAAGGGAGTTTTGAACTCATGCGATACTAATGATAAAAATTTTGTTTGTAATAAATTGAGCTCTTTTTCTTTTTGAAAAGCTATTTTAGCTTTATTCTTTGCGAGTATCTTTTCCTGAATTTCATCTTTTAGTTTTGTAATAACTTGATTTAATTCTTTGGTTTGTTTTTCAACTTCTTTTTCTAAACCAATATTCAGATTTTTTATTTTGAGTTCATCTTTCTTTCGCCAACTAATATCTGAAATTAAAGCTTTTGCATAAACTTTATCATTAAAAGTAAAATGATTTAACCCAATTTCTAACTGTATAATATTCCCGTTTTTATGTAAACCTAGAAATTCTCTTCCCTTCCCTTTTTTATGTCTTATAGGATTTTTAAAATAAGTTTTATAATAATCTTGATGTGATTTATGATACTTTTTAGGAATTAAAAGATCAATATTTTTATTTAGAAGTTCTCCCTTTTCATATCCAAAAATTTCTTCCAGAGGAGAATTATTCAATACGATTTTACCTTTATTGTCAGTTATACAAATCCCTTCTAATAAAGTATCAAAACAAATCTTATAAAAATTTTTATCATTTTCTAGCATGATAAATATTTTTAAAACCGAATGCTATATTCGGCTTATAATTGAAGCTATTAAGTTACTGAATTTTGTTGAATTTAAATATTAAATATGGATATATTTTTTACTCAAAAGAATAAGATTTCTAATTGAATAATGTAAAACAATGAAAACACAGAAAGATATAGTAATTTGCCTTACTATTATTTAAAATAGTCTTTTAATATAGTACTTCCATTTTCGGCAAATTCTTCACTCACTCCATATTCTTTTCCATTTTTATAGGTACGTTTGAATTCTAATTGGCCATTTTCGTAGTACTTTTCAAAAACCCCTTCTTCTTTATTATCAATATAAGAAGCTCTTACAAAAGCCTGCCCGTTTTCATAAAACTTTTCTAGATTTCCATTTTTTAAGCCATTTTCATAGTTGGTTCTAATTCTTATTTGACCATTTTCATAGTATCCTTCATAGGGCCCGTGTTGAATGCCATTATTAAATGTAATACTTCTTTTTAACTGACCGTTTTCAAAGTACTTTTCCAGGGCTCCATCATATTCACCATTTATTAAACTTCCTTTACCTTGTAATTGACCATTTTCAAAGTAAATTTCTAAAGCTCCATTATATTTACCCTCTTTAAAGGCTGTTTTAATTTTCAATTGACCATTTTCATAATATTCTTCATAGTCACCATTTATTTTGTCATTTACGTAAAACGTTTTTCTTTTGATTTGACCATTTTCATAATAATACTCGTAAGGCCCTTCTTTTTTACCATTTTTGACACTATATTTTTGTTTCTTTATGGCATAGTTTTCAAAAACAACACCATCAAATTTTTCATTATCAACATAAATTAATGTCTTGCCGTCAACGTTTCTTTCTTCAATTTCTGAAATATGCTTTATAGTTTGAGAATTCAAAAAGTTAATTGACAACATCCCCATATATAAAATCAATAGTATTTTATTCATGCCTCAAGAGCTTAATTTAATTATTCAAAAATAATGTTTTATTGAACTTGCATAATTAGTGATAAAATTGATTTATCCAATACTTTTAAACAAAAATAAATTAAAACACTTAAAATCAAATAATTAAAAAAATGTAATTTTCAGTTTAGTTTAAAAAATGAGATGAAGTTTAAAATGAAATATATATCTATTAGAAGTAAATAAAACACATGAATAAACAAATTTAGTAACTTTCTACATTTTCATTAGCATACATTTGTTCCACTCTAGTATTAATTACAGATTACTAATGTGTTACTATTTGTTATCTCAGTAAGTCTTGTAGAGCCAGCATTTATATTGTTTTTTTCATCAATCCAAAATGTAAAAGTTGTTGTTGATGTATTATAAAGATTAAGTTGTATTGCAACAACTAGGGTCTCTTCTGTGTTTTCTATGATTTCAAAATTTCTTTTGTAAGATTGAAAAAAATAATAACATTTGGCGTCTTTTTCTTTAAACCAAACATCAAACGGATTTAATACTTCATCATTAAATTTAAATACATTAATATATCCATCACTATTAATAAATTCCCATTTTGTGTTACTAAACTTTTTTAAGAATGTTTCCTTAACAATTGGTTCTTCATCATTATCTGATTCGCAACCTATAAAGGATACATTTAAGACTATTAAAATAAGGAGGTAAATTACTTTTTGTTTTCCTAACATTTGAAATTAATTTATCAATGGATTAAACATACTCTTTACAAGAATACGAATTTAAATCAAAAAATCCTTAAACATCAAAGATATTTAAGGATTAAAGTTGTGTTTTTTATACCACAAATCAGGATTTTCTTATTCCCTGTTAAGTACTTTGTTCAAGATTAGTAGTTTTAAATCTTTTAGAAAACATCATTAACAAAATAATGAAAAAAATAATCATT
>DAOVTF010000288.1 GCA_030633225.1 Flavobacteriaceae bacterium | reverse complement strand
TATTATTCATAAAAAAAATTATAGCTATTTTTGTTAAAAAATCGTACCAATTGTTAACAATTTATCCAAATAAAATAGAAGTCTCGAAGTTACACAGTTATTTATTATCCTCTGTAGCTCCTAGACCAATTGCATTGGCAAGCACATTAGATAAAGATGGTAATCCAAATTTATCACCATTTAGTTTTTTTAATGTTTTTAGTGCCAATCCACCAATACTAATTTTTTCTCCTGCAAGAAGAGTTAGAGATAATACAACAAAACACACTTTTGAAAATGTTAATCAAACAAAAGAAGTAGTAATTAATGTTGTGAATTTTGACATCATTCATCAAACATCACTTTCAAGCACTGAATATGAAAAAGGAGTGAATGAATTTACAAAAGCAGGTTTTTCGATGTTAAAATCGGAAAAAGTAAAACCATTTAGAGTAGCAGAATCGCCTGTGCAATTTGAATGTAAAGTGAATCAAATTATTGAATTAGGTAATAAAGGTGGTGCCGGTAATTTAATTATTTGTGAAGTCGTTTGTATGCATATCAATAGTAATGTTTTGGATGAAAATAACATGATAAATCAGGTTAAATTAGATTTAGTTGCCAGAGCTGGTGGAAGTTATTATAGTAGAATCAAAAACACTTTTTTTGAAATTCCAAAACCATTACTAACTAAAGGAATTGGTATTGATTCTTTACCTGATACAATTAAAAACAGTTCGGTTTTGACAGGTAATGATCTTGGTATGTTAGGAAATATAGATATAATACCCAATCAAGATGATGTTGATAAGTTTATCAAAGACAATCAAGAATTTATTGGGGTTAAATTAAATGAAAAGCATAAATTTGCTCAAGATTTTTTAAAAAATAATGAAATTGATAGTGCTTGGAAAGTACTTTTAAGTTAGAATAATAATTATAAGATTTACAATAAAAATGGAAGTATTAGGGAAAATTAAAAAAATTGACGAAACGAAAACATTTGGAACTAACGGTTTTAGAAAGCGTGAAATGGTAGTTACAACTGATGAGCAGTATCCGCAAATGATAATGGTTGAATTTATTCAAGATAAGTGTGATTTATTAAATAATTTTAATGTTGGTGATGATGTGAAAATTAGCATAAACTTGCGCGGAAGAGAATGGGTTAATCCTGAAGGAGAGGCTAAATATTTTAATTCTATTCAAGGATGGAGAATAGAAAAAAACATGGCAAATGCCGGAGATGAAACTGCACCATTAGAAGCTCAAACTTTTGAACCAGCAACAAATGTTGACGAAAATGAACCAGACGATTTACCTTTTTAATCGACTGTAATTAAATAATAATCTTTTATAAACCAGAATAGTTATCTTTATAATTATTCTGGTTTTTTTTATTTTAAAACATGATTTTATTAGGTAAAGAAATTAAATTTCCAAATGTTGAATCTGCAACTCCAGAAGGTATCGTTGCCATAGGTGGTGATCTTTCTACAAAAAGATTGACCTTAGCATATCAAAGTGGTATTTTTCCTTGGTATAATGAAGGAGAACCTATTATTTGGTATAGTCCTGACCCTAGAATGGTTCTATTCCCTAGTAAATTGAAAATTTCAAAAAGCATGAAAAGTATTCTTCGAAAAGAAGAATTCAAAATAACTTTTAATCAAAAATTTAATGAAGTTATTGCTCAATGTAAAAGTACTTTTAGAAAAGATCAAGGCGGAACTTGGATAACCAATGATATGCAAAAAGCATATATAAAACTTCATAAAACAGGTATTGCAAAATCAGTAGAAGTATGGCAAAATAATGAACTTGTTGGTGGATTATACGGAATAGATCTTGGAGCTATTTTTTGTGGTGAAAGTATGTTTAGTAAAGTGAGTAATGCATCAAAAGCAGCCTTTATTTATTTAACTCGAAAATTAGAAAATGAAGGTTATAAATTAATTGATTGCCAGGTATATAATACTCATTTAGCTAGTTTAGGAGCCGAAGAAATTTCTAGAAAAGATTTTATACGTTTTCTGAAAAATTAGTATTTAAAAAAAGTATTCAATCCAAAATAATTTAACCATTTATGTATATTTGTTTCTCAAATAAAATTTAAAATGGATATTAAAAATTCCCAAATTGAAGTTGATAAATGGATAAAAAAACATGGAGTTCGTTATTTTAATGAGCTTACTAACATGGCTCAATTAACCGAAGAAGTTGGAGAGGTTGCCCGAATAATTGCTCGTAGATATGGGGAGCAAAGTGAAAAAGAAAGTGACAAAAATAAAGACCTTGGAGAAGAGTTAGCTGATGTTATGTTTGTTGTACTTTGTTTAGCCAACCAAACAGGTATTGACCTACAAAAGGCTTTTGATAAAAAATTAGATTTAAAAACAAAACGTGATCACGATAGGCATCACAATAACAAAAAATTAAAATAAGATGATTAGAAAATTTATTGAAATGCCATTTATAAAAGTTGTTGCAATGTCAGCACTTTTGTTTTTTGTAATCGTTAGTATTCTAAAGTTTTTAATAGCATTGATTGGTGGCGAAACCTTTTCAGATATTACTACAAAAATGATAAGCTCAGAATATCTAATTACTAATACCATAGCAGCATTAGTTTATGGTGTTATTATTACTTATTTCTACAAACGTAAGTATAAAAAGCAAACCTGATTTTGAACAAATCTATAAACTATATTGAAAGTTCGGTACATGGTAGTGTTTCTATCTCAGGTTCAAAAAGTGAATCAAACAGATTATTGATCCTGCAAAAAATCTATTCAAATCTTAAATTAGAAAACCTTTCTAGTTCTGATGACACCAAGCATTTACAAGAAGCTTTGGTGTCAAATAACAACATTGTAAATATTGGTCATGCCGGAACTGCTATGCGTTTTTTAACTGCATATTTTTCCGC
>DAOVTF010000037.1 GCA_030633225.1 Flavobacteriaceae bacterium | reverse complement strand
CTTGCAGTAAGTGAAAATCTATCCATATGTAATTTATCCATAAAATTACCTTTAAAATTATAGGTTAAACTAATATTACGTAATTTCACCCAAGAAGCATCTTGAATTAGAATTTCTGAAGCTCTGTTAAAGTCGGTAGAACTTCTATAATAATCTTGAGTTATCAATACTTCTGTTGTATTTGGCACAAAGCCACCACTTCCATCATCCATTACACCACTTAATACAGTAGTTTCGTTTCTGAATTCGGTTAATTCTAAAACACCATTTCTTATAGAATTTCTTCTTCCAGAATCATAAAGATCTCCTCCTTCTTTCCATTCAAATAAGAAGTTAAAACTGAAATGATTCCATTTTAAATTACTACCAATAGAAGCAATAAAATCAGGGAATGCATTACCAACAATTTGTCTTTCGGTAAAATCTACTTCAGGCTTACCGTTAGCATCTATATAGCGCTCACCATTTTCATAACGCCATTTCCAACCATACAAAGTACCCATTTTATCACCTTCTCTAACTTCAGAAGTAACTCCGGCAAAACCAGCATCAGCAAAAATTATACTTTCTATATCATCAGGTATAGCTAACACTTCACCTTCACTAGTTGACCAGTTAAAAATAAGTCCCCAAGTTAGATTATCATTTTTGATGATATCTGCACTTACTAAAAGTTCATGACCCCAAGTTTCAAAATCTCCTGCATTTCTTGTAATTCTAGATAAACCAGAAGAGTATGCTGTACCAACACCAAAGATTTGATCTTTTACACGAGTTTTATAATAAGCATAATCAACACGAACTCTATCTTTTAAAAATCTTAAATCAGTACCTATTTCAAATGATTGATTTTTTTCTGGCACCATATTTAAATCACCCAAAGCTGTACTTGAACGATATCCTCCAGACCCTCCAAATGGAAAATCTCCATCAACAACAAAATAATGTCCCACTTGACCAAATCCAGGTCCTTTACCAACTTCAGCCCATGAAGCTCTAAGTTTTCCAAAAGTTAAGATATCACTGTCTTTAAATATATCTTCAGTAAATACATAAGAGGCACTAATTGAAGGGTAGAAGAAAGAACGATTATCTTTTGGCAAAGTTGATAACCAGTCATTTCTACCAGTTAAAGTTAAGAATAATTTATTTTTATACCCCATTTTTAACTCACCAAAAATACCCATATTCCGTAACTGTACAACATCTTTACCTGCAAACATATTTATCGTATTAGATAAATCATTAATTCCAGGAACATTTAAAGTTTCTCCTCTTATCCATGAATAATCACGTTTGGTATCAGAAAGTTGATGGCCAAGTGTTAAAGTTGTATTAAAATCTTCAGTCCAATCTTTATTTAATGTTACCAAAAAGTTAGATTCTAATCCTGTAAAATTTATATTTTGATCAACAATAAAACCTCCTACTTGTGAACCAACATCTAAATCAGGTGGTACAAAACGGTTTCTTCTATCAGCATAATTATCTACTTGTGCAGAATAAGTAACGTTTATCCACTCTATAGGATTCCAGTTAAAAGTAGCATTACCAATCCAACGATCAACTTGATCTTTTAAATTACTTTTTTCTAAGAAGTAACGTGGGTTATCAATAATACCAAAAGAATAATTTCTTTGTGAGCCGTCTGCATTTTGGTAATCATTTATTGGAAAAGTTCCTCCATAATAAGATAAAGAACTAAATACAGATTTATCTCCACCATTTGCTCTTGTTCCACCTGAATTGGTATAAGAAATAGAAGAATTAATTTTAAACTTATCAGATAAATGATATCCTGCTTTAAATCTAAAGTTAGTTTTATCATAAGAAGTGTTTGGTAAAACACCATCATCTGAGCTATTTCCTACTGAAAAATAATAATCTAGTTTTTCTCCCGCACCAGATAGACTAAAGTTTATTTGTGAATTTACACCTGTTTTAAATAGATCATACGGGCTGTAAAACTTATCATCGGTTAGGTCAATTACAGTACCATCGTCCATTGTATAAGAATCATCAGAAAATTTTGGACCCCATGAGTAGAATGAAGTCCCTCCAAGTCTCGTAAATCCAGTATCAGTATCAGGTGTGTATAAAGTCCTAGGTGCATCTCTATATCCTTCACGGTATGTATTTTGAAGTTCAGGAGTTGTATTAATTTTTCTTATAGTTGTTGATGCAGAAAAGTTAATCTTAGCTTTACCCACCTTACCTTTTTTTGTAGTAATTACAATTGCCCCATTGGAAGCTCTTACACCATATAATGCTGTCGCAGCAGCTCCTTTCAAAACACTATAACTTTCAACATCTTCAGGGTTTATATCACCTGCTCTGTTTGAAAAACTAAACTGTTCAGAACTACTTGGTGAATTAGTTCCGGCACTTGGTAATACACTACCTGAAAAAGTATCATTATTTAAAGCAATACCATCTACAATTATCAATGGTTGATTGTTTCTTTCTGGATTTACCGAAGTAACCCCTCTAATTAAGATATCAATACCACCACCTGCTGAACCTGATGTTCTGTTAATTTGTAAACCTGCAACTCTACCTTGTAAAGCTTCAACAGCACTAGTTTGACCTGATAAATCAAGGTCTGCAGTTTTTACCTGTGAAACGGAGTAACCTAATTCTTTGGTAGATTTTTTAATACCAAAGGCTGTTACTACAACTTCGTCGAGTTCGTTTGAGTCTTCTTCAAGAGTTACATTAAGAATAGATCCTGATACTGTAACTTCTTGACTAGTAAATCCAATAAATGAAAACACTAAAACATCTCCCTGAGAAGTGTTTATTTCGTAATTTCCATCAAAATCGGATGATGTCCCGTCGTTAGTTCCTTTGACTTGTATATTTACTCCTGGCAAGGCAGTACCGGAAGCATCCGTTACTGTACCCGTAATTGCTCCCGTTTGCGCGAACAACATTTGGCTTGCAGAAATAAAAAATACCAGTAGAGAGAACATGTACTTTTTTCTCATAATCTGATTAAATTTAAGTTAATATTTAAGCTAATATAAATAAAAAAACGCAAAAAAGTGCATATAAAAATGCAAATAATTCAAAAAAATATAGATTTAATCTTTTAAAATGCAGATTTTAATACAATAATTTGTTTTTAATATAGAATGAAAAGTAATTTATCAGTAAGATTTATTACATTAATTAGAAAAAATGAATTGAATTAAGAAATAGAGAATAAAACTAGTAAAATTTAAATGTTACAGATCAAATTTAAATTTTACTCCTGCAAAAAATTGGAAACCTTGAACCTTGAAATTTGTGTATTCTTGATAATTATCGCTTAAAATATTATTAAAGTTAACAAATACTGAATATTTGTCATTGATATTATAAAGTCCTTTTAAGTTTATATCAAAATATGCATCATTTGTAATACGTGTAGTATTTGACGGAATGATTGTTAAATCATCTTTTCTTTCACTGGCAAAAAACAGATCGGCTCCGGCATTCCATTTATTATGGGTATAACGGGCAAGTAAGGTTGCTTTTATCAAAGGTAAGTTCCATGCCTCATCTTGTGTTTCTAAATTATAGGAATTAAATTCAAAATTTCCGCCAAATTTAAATGCTTTGCTCCAATCAAAAATTAATTCACCGGTAACATTTATAATACTAACATCATCATAAATAACATCAAAAGAATTTCCGGCCTGATAACCTTTATCAACAATAGTTTTACCATCAGTTAATGACGGATTTAATTTATATAAAGGTTTATCAGTTTCATTACCATAGGCTGCTTTAATATTAAATCTCATATTTGAATTAAGCAATCCTTTAATACCAACATATCCATTGTATTGCTGACTGGTTCGCTGAATGTCTAAAGTTGGAGATACAAAAGGATTTTCATTCACAAAGTTTTTATATGAATTTTGTTGTAAATCTCCTACAATTCCAGCATAGGCTATTAAAATATCATTACTAATATTATAGGAAGCAGTTACATTTGGGTAAGCATAAAATTTGCTACCTTCATCTGTGTTGGTTATACTATAATATAAATTTGCTCCTAAGTTTACGGTGAGGTTTTCTCTTAAAATCTCAAAGTTTGGACTAAATCCAATATTAAAATAGGTGTATTTAATATCATCAGTTTGAAAATAATTATGTTCAAAATTACCATTTAAAAATTCTAAGCTCATATTGGTATACATCATTTCTCTACCAATTGGGAAATCAACTATACCATTAATATAACCATGGTTTTCCAAACTTTTTGATTTATCTATGAATCTACTAATTTTTACTGTTCCACTATGAACTAGAGCATCAAAGAAATCAATTTCACCACCAAAATATACTTCACTATAGGTTTGCTTTTCTTGTATTGATTCTATAACTTTATTATTAAAATTAATATCTTCAGGTAGTCCATACCAATTTGTTGCCAAAAAATTATATCCTACATCTGCTCGCCATTCAAAATATCTTTCGGTTTGTTTATAAAATAGATCTACATTAATGTCTCTAAAATCATCATCAAGTTTTATTCCATCAATACCACCACCTGAAGAATGATATTTTATAAAACCTCCAAAGTCATTATAGTTTGAAGTGTTGTAATGTGCAAATATTTCAGCTATAGGTGTTTTATAATTTCCAAAACCAAGAGTGGCGTAGTTTTTATAAATTTTTTCTTTAGGAGGCCTTTGTATAGTTTTAGCTTTTCCTTTTGCCGGAGTAAAAGTAGAGGCAACCGGAATAGAATTTATGGTATAATTAATCTTCTTTTTTGTATTTATATCAACAGAATCAATTTGTGGGTTTACATTTATTTTATTAGCATCAGAAACCGTTGGAGAAAATGGTTTTACAACCGTAATTTCTTCTGTATCTATTTTTTCTTTTTTCTTTTTTTGAGAAAAAAGGATTCCGGTAAATAATAAGAATAACAATAAAATAAAATGTTTTTGCATCGCTTATAGCTTACTTTTTACGGTTGATTATCAATTATTACAGAAGAATTTGTTTTTGCTTCTTTTGCCTTAATTATTTTTAATTCTTTTTTTGCTTCGTCAACAATATCTTGATAGGACGAGAATTTGTTGATTACACTTTCTAAAATATATGTTGCTTGGTACGAGTCTTCTAGCTCATAAAAATTCTTAGCCATTATGATCAAACCTTTAGCTCCCCAATATTCATATTGAGATAGATCAGAGGCTAATTTTTGTACAGAAATATTAGAATTTTTATAATTCCCTTCGTCATTTTTGAAATAGGCATCATAATAAATTGCTTCTGCTTTTAATTCGCCTGTTGCAGTTTTTTCTACATTTTTAAAATAATCTTGAGCCTTATAAAAATCACCAGTTTCAAAAGCTGATCTTGCAATTATAATTTCTGCATCAGATTTAATTTTGTCATCTAGCTTTTCATTTTCTAAAACAATTTCAGCATAAGAAACAGCAGCATCATAATTTTTCAGTGCATAGTTTCCTTTCATCAAATTATTTTGAGCAAAAGTTATGTTTTGTTTTGACTGAGCTTCAATCTCAATTTGCTTTAATAAAGGAACAGATTTATCCCAATCGTCATTTTCAAGATAATAATGAGTAACTTTTATCAATGATCTTTCTGTATATTCATTTCTGTTTTTATCAAGTATATATTGATAATACTCAAGTGATTTTTGATTTTGATTGTTAATTGAAAAAGACTCAGCTAGATAAAAATTAGAGGCTAAAACATTTGATCCATTAGGGAATCGTTCTAAATATTTTTGAAAAGCATCAATAGCCTTTTTGTTTTGATTGGTTAAATATAATTGCTCTGCAGAAGTAAACATCGTATTATCTAATTCATCATCAGTAATATTAACATAATCTAAATTTTTAACTAATGATTCATACTCATCAACTTTACCTAGATCAATATAAATTTGCTTAGCATTTGCAACAGCTTCTTTAGCTTCTTCTGTAGCCGGAAAATCTCTAATTACGGTTTTGTATTTACTTAAAGCTTTTTCGTTTTGATTGGTATTATAATAAATAAGTCCTTGTTTTAATAAAGATTTTGGCACTAATGAGCTCATTTTGTAGTCATTAATCACTTGATCATATGCATTTAAAGCATCATCTGTTTCACTGTTTCTTACATATGAATTTCCTAATTCGTAAAATGCATCATCACGCAAAGTAGATTTTAAATTTACTTCTGTAAAATTTTGTAATGAATTAATTTTATTATCCATTTCTCCCATATAACCATAACACATCGCAATTTGATACTGGGCATAATCTACATCAATATCATTTGCTTCAATAACTTTTTCATAAGGAGGTATTGCTTTGTAGTAATTACTCAAAGCAAAAAAACAATCACCAAGTCTCACATAACTATCAGCTAATTGTTGTTGATTTGTAGTATTACTCTCAATAAATTCATTAAAAGAGCCACCTGCTTTATTATAATCTTTTAACTTAAAATATGTATAAGCAGTATTATATTTTATAAGATCAAATTCACTTACTTGATTTGCATTTGGTAACTCGGCAAAATCATTAAAACTAATTAATGCCTCATCAAAATTATTTAATCTATAATTAGATTCAGCCTTCCAAAACATTGCTTTTGCTTTATAATTATCATCAACTGCCGAACTTAATGATAAGTCAAAATTACTTCTTGCATCAATATAAGATTCATTTTTAAATAATTGAATTCCGTATAAATATGCAACCTTTTGATAGGTTATATTATTTTTAATTTTCTCGTTATTATTAAGATATTCTAATGCACCTTTAAAATCACTACTTGTGATAAAGGCACTAATTAACATATCATTTATTTCTTCCTTATTTACATCATCCGGATAAGCATTTATATACTCTTGAATAACCTTTGCAGAACTTTTATAAGGGTTTCCAATTTCATAGCTCAATTTGGCATAGTTCAACCAGGCATCTTTTTTTATGTTAGTATCAAAATCCATTTGCTTGGTATTTCTGAACGCATTTAGTGCCTCTTGTTTTTTATCACTTTGTAAATAACATTCTGCTAAATGAAAATATGCATTTTGAGATACTGCATTATTTCCGTCAATAATTTTAGTAAACCACAACATGGCATTTTCATAATCTTTTTGTTGATAATAAGCATAACCGAGTTGGTAATAATCAGTATTATTCCATTTACCTTTTTTCCCTTTATAGTTTGTTAAATAAGATACAGATTTTCCGAATTCATTGAGGTTAAAATAGCTTTCACCAATTATTTTTGATAATTCAGATTTTTGAATTCCATTTGATTTTTCAAGAAGGGGAACGGCCAAATCAATTGCTTCTTGAAATTTTCCTGTTTTGAATTTTATATTGGCCATATAGTAAGGAATATCATCATCAAATTTTTTATCATTAGCAACTTGATTTAAATATTTATCGGCTTCTGAAAAATCATCATCTTTATATGCCATATAACCATAATAATACTTGGCTTGAGCACCATAGGTAGGAGAATCTAATAACTGTGAGAAATATTTTTTTGAATTGGAAAAACTACCAACTGCAAAAAAACTATAAGCTTTTTTAAAGGCAAATTCTTCTTTATCAAACGATCTTAAATTTGAATCGTCAACTCTTGAGTACCATTTTAAAGCGTAGGAATATCTTCCATTATTAAAATAATATTCACCTACTTCTAAATATGCATTATTTCGTTTTGTGCTTGTTGGATATTTTTCAAAGAATTCCTTCATCAATTCATCAGCATCTTGTTGACCAAGTCTGATAGCGCAAAAGGCTTCGTAATAATGGCATCTTGCTTTTAACTCAGAGGCATCGTCAAAATCATCTTTTATTTTTTCAAATAATATTTGCGCAGCATCATAATCTTTATTTTGATAAAGATCAATAGCATGATTATATTCCACCAATTCATTTGTATAAATTTTTGATTGTTGACCAAAACTTATATAAAAAGTTAAAATAAAAAATGCTAAAAATAGCTTAGGAACCTTCATTTAATATAGCAAGTTGTTTAAAACACAAAAATAACAATATACATTATTAGCTAACGTATTAATTATAAGAAATTGTAAAATTGTTTATTAGTTGTGCATTTTGTTGAAAAGTTTGCTTTTAGAAGGGCAATAGCATTATGTTAACAATGTTTAACCCTATCTATTCATCAATTAGCTCTTTCATTAATTGATTAAATTCGTCTACAAATTCTTCGTAATAAACACCAGTTGCCGGGCCAGAGAATCCTGTATGAATTCTTCTAACTTTTCCTTTTTTGTCAATTATTATAGTAGTTGGAAATGAAATTACTTTATTTAACATTGGTAGTGATTCTGAAGCCGATTTTGTTGTTGATGTTCCTGCTATAACAAAATCATAATTGACTTTTAACTTTTCTTTCATAGTTTGAACACGGTTTCTTGCATATTCAAAATCGGGTTTTACCTCATATGCTAGACCTATGATTTCAACACCCTTATTTTTATTCTTTTTATACCACTCGGCATAAAATTTTGTTTCGTCCATACAATTTGGGCACCAGGTTCCGAGAATTTGCAAAATAATTACTTTATTTTGATACTTCTCATCGTTCAAAGTAATGGGTATTCCGTCAAGACCAGGAAAGGAGAATTCAATTTCATCATGACCTTCCTTTAAAAAAGTAAGTTCGTTTGCATTTGGCAATTTTGCATTTTCATTTTTTACAGCAACAAAAGTTTTATAACCTGTTTTACCCGACCAATATTCACCTTTAATAAGTGTATCATTTTCTTTATTTGCACTAAATTTAAAAATGTGGTTACCGTCAAATGTGTATAAATACATACTGTCATTTTTAGTATAACCATCTAAAAACCTATAATCACCAGTTTTAGTCAAAAAAGTTCCTTTTAACTTATTTCGATTATTTTTAAATATTCCAATTGCATTTGTTTCTTTTCCTTCTTTGTTAGTAAAAGTTGTTTCCCATGTGCCATCAAAAATATTTGAGCTATTTAGATTGTCAAATCTATTTTCTTTACCATAAACAGCCTTAAAAGGCAGAATATAATCTTTGGCATAATTTTTAGTATAGGTGCCAGTTAAAATGGAATCTTTTAGTTTTGCCTTAATAGAAATATCGAATATGTGCATATTAAAGAATAAGGAATCTCCTAAAAGATTTACTTCATCAATTTCTAGGACTTCATCACCATTTATCAGGTTTATTTTATAATCTTCATTGTTTTTCAAAACTTCAAAATTAAACGGTATTCGATTATTTTGAGCGATTAGTTTCCCTCTCCACATTCCTGTTTTTAGATTAGTTTCTTCCTTTTCTTTTTCACAGGAAAGAAAATTCATTATTAATAAGAAATAAACTATTTTTTTTATGATATGCATTTTTGATTTTTTTATAATTGATTTATTTCCATTCTAGCTTATAGACTTTATTGGATACTTTTTGATTTTCGCCAATACCTCCAATAATATATTTAACAGAGTCGTTAATATTGGCAATTCCTCTCAAATCCACAGGAATATTTTTATTAAAAGCTAAATTAAACTTGTTTTGAGATAAACGTAAAATCCTTTGATTAGGATTTATTCCTCCCGAATTATCATAAGCATTTCCATTATAGTTGTATGTTTTTGAGCTACCACCAATCCACATAGTTATATTGTTATGTAAAGCAGAAGCCATTCGACACCCATTTGTTTTGGTTTTCACCATTTTTCAAATATAACAAACTTTAAAATACCTTATTATGTCATGGTTTTAAGATGCTGTCTTTGTTCTGTTTGTTTTATAATATTTAAAATTTAAACAGTAAGTTTGTGTTAGTAAATAACACATAACAATTTATTAATATGCTTCAATTAACAGATGCCTCAATTTTTCAAAGAGAAAGTTTAATTTTATCTAATGTAACTTTAGATATTAAAAAAGGCGACTTTAACTATATTATAGGTAAAACCGGAAGTGGAAAAAGTAGTTTGATGAAAACTCTTTATGGAGATCTACCATTACAACAAGGTGAGGGAATTATTGTTGAACAGGATCTTAAAAAATTAAAAGAAAAGGAGATTCCGTTTTTAAGAAGAAAAATTGGAATTGTATTTCAAGATTTTAAATTATTAAATGATAGAACTGTTTTTGATAATTTACTTTTTGTATTAAAAGCAACTGGCTGGAAGGGTAAAAATCAAATGGAAGTTAAGATTAATGATGTGTTAGAAAAGGTTGATATGAAGACAAAAGGATTTAAAATGCCGTATCAACTTTCTGGCGGAGAGCAACAACGTATAGCCATTGCCAGAGCATTATTAAATAATCCTGAGATGATATTAGCAGATGAACCTACTGGAAATTTAGATCCTAAAACATCAATAGAAATTATGAATGTTTTAGAAGATATCAATAAAACAGGGATAACAATT
>DAOVTF010000076.1 GCA_030633225.1 Flavobacteriaceae bacterium | reverse complement strand
ATCGGCTAAAGATCTTCGTAAATATCATTATAAAGTAATGATGCCTTATTTTTCTGATCCTGTTGAACTTGAAGAATTCGGTTCTTTTGAGGAGGGTGTAAAAACTATTGAGAAAAATCTTTCTGCCAAAAAAGGAAATACAAATT
The DNA here is from genome assembly GCA_030633225.1 of Flavobacteriaceae bacterium. Taxonomy (GTDB): domain Bacteria; phylum Bacteroidota; class Bacteroidia; order Flavobacteriales; family Flavobacteriaceae; genus Lutimonas. The sequence continues at coordinate 7,835 of DAOVTF010000076.1, read as the reverse complement.
TGGTTTACAAGCTTAAATTTTCTTCTGAAAAAGTTGCAGTTTACGGTGTTGCCTTACAAGATGCAGCAACTGGTGAAGGACACTTTTTACCTATTATTGATAACAGCCATTTAGCTGCAATGCCTTATGAAATTATCTTGCAAGGTAAAACGGCAACCATATTGCACGGGCGATATCGTTTGGCATTACATTGGCCGGAATTAACTATGGGAACTTTTATGAAAATTATGAGTACTCCTGGAGAAATTGAAGATACTTTGGAGGGATTGTGTAAATAATATTGCTAAAAGTCAGCGGGTGAATATAACAGCTATAAAAATATTCACCCGCTAACTAAATTATTCTTCTTACTGTTCAAAGTCGTTTTTATTGAGCTACTTAATACTTGTTATCCGCCAAAATAAAATACATCTGATTTAACACGAGATATCACTTATTATTGCCAAAAAGTCTTTTGGTATTTTAGTGATTTTTTTATGTTTATAATCATAGCAAATCATTATAGTTGAACCTGTAAAAACAATTTCACCATCATTTTTTCTTTTGGTATCGTATGAAATTGTCCATTTTAGTCCGTTTATTTTAGAAACCCCGACTTCTGTTTCTAAAATATCATGCAGAAAGACTTCTCGTTTATACTTAACATTTGCTTCTACAATAATAACAGCGACACCATCACCCATATTTAATTCTGTGTATCCGAGTTTTATTAAAAAAATAATGCGTGCATCATGGAAAACCTGTAATGCTTTATCATTGCCCATATGCCCGCCATAATTGATATCACCTATACCAGCCTGATATTCAGAAAGAATCTTTTTCATTTATTTATATTCAATATTTTTTACGAATTCTTGATAATCAATTTTGCTGTGATTTCACTTGCGCCTTTACCACCTAGTTTTTGCTCTAGCTCATAATAATCATCAAATATCTCTTCACGGTATTTATGATCTAAAATTTTAAAAAGTTCATTTTCCAAACGTTTTTCATTAAAATCATCTTGAATTAATTCGGTAACCGATTCTTTATCTAAAATTAGATTCACCAAAGAAATATATTTAATATTTTTAACCAACCTCTTTCCTATTTGGTAAGAAATAGCATTGCCTTTATAGCAAACAACTTCGGGCACTTTAAATAATGCTGTTTCTAAAGTTGCTGTTCCTGAAGTTACCAGTGCTGCATTGGAAATGGATAATAGATCGTATGTTTTATTTTCAACAATTGCTACATCATTGTTCTTTATAAATTGTTTGTAAAAATTCAAATCCTGACTAGGTGCTCCAGCAATAACAAATTGATGATCAGTAAACTTATCTACCATTTTTAACATTACAGAAAGCATCTTAGTTATTTCTTGTTTTCTACTTCCTGGTAAAAGTGCAACAATTGGTTTTTCATTTAAATTATTTTCTTTACGAAATTGCACCAGATTGGTTTTTTCTCTATCAGCTATAGCATCTAATAAAGGATGGCCAACAAAATGAACTGGCAAATTATGTTTGTTCTGATAAGAATCTTTTTCAAAAGGTAAGATCACATACATTTCATCAACATCCCGTTTTATTTTTTTAATACGATTTTCTTTCCAAGCCCAAATTTGTGGTGAAATATAATAATGAACCGGAATCTTTTTTTGTTTTGCAAACTCGGCAATTCGCATATTAAAACCTGGGTAATCAATTAAAACTAAAACATCTGGCTTGTAGATTGAAATGTCTTTTTTACAATTTTTTATATTGTTTAAAATGGTTCGTAAATTCATAATCACTTCAACAAAACCCATAAAAGCTAATTCTCTATAGTGCTTTACTAAATTAGTACTACCACCAATATCTGACATTAAATCTCCTCCCCAAAAACGAAACTCAGCATGTTCGTCTTCTACTAAAAGTGCTTTCATCAAATTTGAAGCGTGTAAGTCGCCTGAGGCTTCTCCGGCAATAATATAATATTTCAAAGTTTACTATTTTGATTAATTATTACTAAATAAACATAGATAATAAAATAAAAAATGCAATCACAAATGTTTCTAATAAAACACCTCTTGCTCTATAATCTTGTTTCTTTTTTAAAAAAAGGTAAAATACCAATAAATTAGGTATTGCTGCCAGACCTAATACTTTGCCCCACAAACTTTCTTCCTTTAATATTTTTAAAGACTCATTAAATGAATAAGGTAAAACAAATTCTACGTAAATATAAAAGCCAAAAACGGTAGCGATCAATGCTACTAAAAATCCAATTAAAATTTCTTTTTTAATCATAAATCCCAAGAATTTAACTTTTGAATAAAATGATGCGCTGTTAAATCAAAATGAACAGGAACCACAGAAACAAGTTCATTCTCTAAGGCCCAAACATCTGTATCTTCGCCTTGATCTAGATTTACAAATTTTCCTGTAAGCCAGTAATATTCTTTTCCTTGCGGATTTGTCCTTTTATCAAATTCTTCAACCCAATTGGCGCGAGCTTGTCGGCACACCTTAATTCCTTTAAAATCATTTTCTGTTTTCGGAAAATTCACGTTTAATACGACTCCATCGGGTAATCCGTTTTGTAAAACCTCTAAAGCTAATTTTTTAATGTGTTTTTTTAACCCCTCAAAATTTGCGTTCCAAGAATAATCCAATAAAGAAAAACCGATGGCTGGAATTCCTTCTATGCCGGCTTCAATGGCAGCACTCATTGTACCTGAATAAATTACATTAATAGATGAGTTTGATCCATGATTAATACCAGAAACACACAGGTCTGGTTTTTTATTTAAAATCTCACTAATAGCCATTTTAACACAATCTGCAGGGGTTCCCGAACAACGATATTCTAATTGATCTCCTTCATCAATAGTTACTGCATCACAATAAATTGTCGAATCTAAAGTTATAGCATGACCCATACCACTTTGTGGGCTATCGGGTGCAATAACGACAACATCGCCAATCTCGTTCATTACTGAAATTAATGTTCTAATTCCGGGTGCGGTTATACCGTCGTCATTGGTAACTAAAATTAATGGTCGTTTTGGCATGGTTTTGGTATTTTAAACAAATTTAGAGATTTTATTTTCTAATTATTAGTTTGTGATTAACATTTAATTGTGAGAAAATTAATCTATTATTGTATACTATTGTTAAATCAATAGATATATTTTTTCTAATTTTATTAGAAAATTACTGGAAATCAATCAAAAACTAGGTTTGTTTTAAATATAAAAATGAAGGTTTTTGAACAATGAATGATCATTAATTAATGAGAAAAATAATCTTTTTTATGAAGAAAAAATATAAAATAATTTTACCAATAATTATATTGGCTGGTTTATTTTTTAGCTTTCAAATAGTTAATAAACCAGACCCTGAAAAAGATAAAATACTAATCGGACTGATTAGGTACGCCTTAAAACAGGGTCATTATGAGCCTCAACAAATAAATGATGCTTACTCTGAAAAAGTTTTTACTGACTTTATAGATGCATTAGATCCTTATAGACGATTCTTTTTACAAAGTGATATTGATGAGTTTTCTGTTTATAAATATTTAATTGATGATCAAATAAAAAGTGAAGACCTTTCTTTTTATAATATGGTTTACAATAGATTTCTTCAAAGAGTAGATGAATCAAAATATTACTATAAAGAAATTTTAAAAACTCCTTTTGATTTTGAAAAAGAAGGTAATTTTAATGTTGACTATACTGAAAAACCCTTTTCAAAAACTCAAGCCGAATTAATTAAAAATTGGCAATATCAATTAAAAATTGGTACACTTTCTCGTTTACACGAAAAAATTGAATTACAAGAATCTTTTACAGATAAAAAAGAATCTAAAGATTTTGTTGAACGTAAAATGGTTCAAGGTGAAGTTGTAGAACTTATTAATGAAAAAGACGTTTCTGAAAATAAAAAAACCAATACTATAAAAACTTTTGATGAATTAGAATTTGAATCCCGTGAAGCCACAGAAAAAAGCTTGGATGATTTATATGTTCTTATGAGTGAATTAGATGATACCGATTGGTTCTCTGTTTTTATTAATTCATTAACCATTCAATTTGACCCTCATACTAATTATTTTGCACCCAAAGACAAAAAGCGTTTTGATCAAAGTATGTCCGGTAAACTAGAAGGTATAGGTGCTAGATTACAAAAAAAAGATGATTACACCCGAGTTGCTGAATTAATTTCTGGCGGTCCGGCATGGAGAGCAGGTGAGTTAGAAGTTGGAGATTTAATTATAAAAGTCGCCCAAGGTAATGAACCGCCGGTTGATATTGTTGGTATGCGTTTAGATGATGCAATTGAATATATCAAAGGTAAAAAAGGCACAGAAGTAAAACTTACAATTAAAAAACTTGATGGTTCTGTTGATGTTATTTCTATTATTAGAGATGTGGTTGAATTAGAAGAAACCTTTGCTAAATCAAGTGTTGTTAAGGTAGATGGAAGAAATTTTGGAATAATTAATTTACCAAAATTTTATATTGATTTTAACGAAAAAAATTTCCGTAATTCTGCTACAGATATGGAGCGGGAAATTGCTCGTTTGAAAAAAGAAAACGTTGAAGGTTTATTGATAGACCTTAGAAATAATGGTGGTGGTTCTTTAAAAACTGCTATAGAAATTGCTGGTTTATTTATTGAAGACGGACCAGTAGTTCAGGTAAAATATCGTGGTGAAAAAGCCAATGTAAGATCTGATAAAGACCATAGAATTCAATGGAATGGGCCTTTGGTAGTATTGGTTAATGAACTATCTGCTTCAGCTTCTGAGATTTTTGCTGCTGCTATGCAAGACTATAATAGAGCTATAATTATTGGAAGTAAACAAACTTTTGGTAAAGGCACTGTTCAAAATGTTTTACCGCTAAATAATTATTTTAAATATTCTAAAGAATTAGGTGCTTTAAAAATGACAATTCAAAAGTTTTATAGAATCAATGGTGGTTCAACTCAATTAAAAGGTGTTGTAAGTGATATTGCCATGCCTGATAATTATACCTATTTAGAAATTGGTGAGCGTGATGAAAAAAATCCATTGTCATGGGATAAAATAGAGGCTGCTGAATATGGACAGGTTGATATCTATGAGAATTTTCATAAAGTAATAAATAATAGTAAAGAAAGAATTCTTTCTAACCCTAATTTTATATTGATTGACACCAAAGCTCATTGGTTGAAAAAAGGAAGAGATGATAAAAATATAAGTTTGGATTATAAAGGTTATAAAAAAGACATTGAAGATCATGAAGCGGAAAGCAAAGAGTTTGAAATGATTGCAGATTATGAAAGCAGTCTTGATTTTAAATCGCCCAATTATGAAATTCCTATAATAGCAAAAGACTCTGTACTGGCTAAAAAGCGTGATATTTGGCATAAAAATCTAAAAAAAGATATTTATGTTGAAGAAGCTTTAACCGTTTTATCTGAGTTAAAAATTAGAAAAAATCTTTTGGTTAAAAACTAAATTATCATTTATAAAAAAAGCCCTTAATAAAATAATTTATTAAGGGCTTTTTTTATTAGAGGTTCATTCTTAAAAATTATCTTTGCAATAATTAATTTCAAAAAATATCATATTGCTTCTTGATTTTCAAAAACATATAAGTACTAATTTTTCATTTTTAAAAAATAAAAAATTACTCATTGCTAATTCAGGGGGTATTGACAGCATGGTATTAACTTCTTTGTTATATCAATTAAAATACAATATTTCTATAGCACATTGTAATTTTAAATTGCGGGAAAATGAATCTGATCTCGATGAAGAGTTCGTAAAAAAGAAAGCAAATACTTTACAAATTCCTATTTTTGTAACTCATTTTAATACAAATGAATTTGCAGCAAAAAAGGGCGTCTCCATTCAAATGGCGGCAAGAGAATTGCGATATAAATGGTTTGAAGAATTATTAAACGAAAATAAATTTGATTTCTTACTCACCGCTCATCATGCTGATGACAGTTTAGAAACTTTTTTAATTAATTTTTCACGTGGTACCGGACTTGATGGTTTAATTGGTATTCCAGCTGTAAATAATAAAACCATTCGTACTTTATTACCTTTTACAAGAAAAGAAATTGAACATTATGCTAAAGAAAATAATATAACCTGGAGAGAAGATCAAAGTAATTTAGAAACTAAATATTTAAGAAATAAAATTCGTCATGACTTGGTTCCTGTTTTTAAAGAATTGAATCCAAATTTTATGGACTCATTTTCTAAAACCTTAGAACATTTACAGGGAAGTCAGCAAATAATAAATGATATAATTAATAAGATTAAAAGTGAAGTAATTACTAAAGGGGATAACTCTTTAAATTTTGATATTAAAAAATTAAAACCTTTAAATCATCCTAAAGCTTACTTATTTGAACTTTTTAATGAATATGGTTTTACGGAATGGGATGATGTTGCTTCGCTGATCCATACCCAATCCGGAAAACAAGTTTTTTCAAAAACACATCGTTTATTAAAAGACCGTGATTATTTGGTGTTGAGTAAAATCTACACCAAAAAATACAAAGATTTTAAATATGAAATTACCTTAAATAACAGCGAATTAAAAATTAATGATTTGCCTAACGGACAAAGAGATTTAAAACTAAAAATTGATTCTTTAAATAACAATGAATTAAAAATCTCTAAATTGAAAAATGTTGCAAAAAACATAATCCACATTGATAAAGCTTTGTTAAGCTTTCCGTTACATGTAAGAAAATGGAAAAATGGCGACTATTTTTATCCAATAGGGATGCAGGGTAAAAAAAAATTAAGCAAATATTTTAAAGATGAAAAATTATCTCTTTTAGAAAAAGAAAATATTTGGTTACTTTGCTCAGAAAATAAAATTGTTTGGGTAATAAATAATCGCCTTGATGATAGGTTTAAAATTACAAACAACACCAAAAATATATTAAAAATAGAATTCGCCAGATGAAAATAATAAAGCATGTTTTAGTATTGTTCCTCTTTATTTCAGCATTAACAAATGCTCAAATTCACGAACCAGTAAAGTGGCAAACTTCGGTAGAAAATGTTAATGAATCTGAATTTGATTTGGTTGTAAAAGCTACCATTGAAGGAGGATGGCATTTATATTCACAAAATGTTCCTGACAATGGCCCTATTCCTACTTCTTTTAGTTTTAAAAATGTAGAAAATCAGTTTGAACTTATAGGGTCAACAACTGAAGGTAAGGGGCATGAAGCATTTGATGATGTTTTTGAAATGGATATCAAATACTTTGAAAAAGAGGCTGTTTTTAAACAGAGAATTAAAGTACTTACCAATAAAAAACTTACCATAAATGAAACTTTAGAATTTATGGTTTGCGATGATACAAATTGCTTACCTCCTACCGACGTTGATATTGTTTTTGAAGTTCAAGGAAAAGTTGAAACTGACACCTCCAAGACTATAGATACCCAAGACAAAAGTTTTCTTCAAAATACCAATGTGATTCCTGCAAAAGTAGAAACCACAAAACCTCAAAATAACGATGCTATTGCAGAGAAATCAGGAATCTCAAGCTCAGATTCTAATTCTTTAAAAATTGAAATAGATAAAAAAGAAAAATCGCAAAAGAAAAAAAGTCTTTGGACCTTATTCATCTTAAGATTATTTGCAGACATAGCGGCTTTATGAACTCCTTGTGGTTTGCCAATGATTCCAATGACGGTTAGCTTTTTTACCAAACAAAGTAAGAATAAAGCGGTTGGAATTAGAAATGCAATAATTTATGGAATTTCAATTATTGTCTTATATGTTTTATTGGGTACAGTAATTACTGCAATATTTGGCGCTGACTCTTTAAATGCGTTATCCACCAATGT
>DAOVTF010000110.1 GCA_030633225.1 Flavobacteriaceae bacterium | reverse complement strand
TAGAGGGAGATAACAAAATTATTAATGCTTTAAAAGCTGGAGAATTTGTTTAAAATGGATGACAATTCAATAGATAAAATTATAGACCTTTCCAATGATTTAAGGTGGCAAATTGGCGACGATTTTCATGATAATCTGGCTGAAGGAATTTATGCTGATGCTTCAGAGATTGCTAAGGGTTCTGTTAGTGTAGAAAATCAAAATATACGATTTAGATTAGATCGTAAAATTGATAAGATTGTAACAAGTAAAACTTGGGGTTTCCCTATCATGTTTTTAATTTTAGGTGTAATTCTTTGGTTGACTATTGAAGGAGCAAATTATCCATCAGCAATGTTAGCCGATCTATTATTAAATAATATACATCCTGTATTAAAAAACTTGGCATCAAGTATTGGTATGCCTTGGTGGTTAGATGGTTTTTTAATTGATGGTGTTTATTTGGCAGTAGCTTGGGTAATTGCAGTAATGTTACCTCCAATGGCTATTTTTTTTCCTATGTTCACTTTATTAGAAGATTTTGGATATTTACCAAGAGTAGCTTTTAATATGGATGAATTATTTAGAAAATCAGGTGCTCATGGTAAACAAGCTTTAACCATGAGTATGGGTTTTGGTTGTAACGCGGCTGGTGTTGTTGCCACACGAATTATTGATAGTCCAAGAGAACGCTTAATTGCAATTATCACCAATAATTTTTCCTTGTGTAATGGTCGTTGGCCAACACAAATTTTAATTGCAACTATTTTTATTGGTGCCGTGGTACCGGAATCGTTTTCGGGTATTGCATCATTATCTGCTGTTATTAGTATTGCAATTTTAGGTATATTTTTTATGTTTTTGGTGTCTTGGGCATTATCCAAAACAGTTTTAAAAGGTGAAGTTTCTACTTTTAATTTAGAATTACCACCTTATCGCCCGCCAAGATTTTGGAAAACAGTTTACACCTCTTTGATTGATAGAACTTTAATTGTTTTATGGAGAGCCATTGTTTTTGCAGCTCCTGCTGGAGCGGTAATTTGGTTGATTTCAAATATTTATATTGGCGACCAAAGTATCGCTGCTTGGGTTATCAATTCATTAGATGGTTTTGGATTTCTTTTAGGTCTTAACGGAGTTATTTTACTAGCATATATTGTTGCAATTCCGGCAAATGAAATTGTTATTCCAACTATTTTAATGTTAACGGTTATGGTAGTTGGAATATCTGGAGGTGAGGGAGCAGGAGTGATGTTTGAATTAGATTCAGCAAATGCAACAGGAGATATTTTAAAAGCAGGAGGATGGACCTTACTTACAGCAGTTAATCTAATGTTATTTAGTTTATTACACAACCCATGTAGTACCACGATCTATACCATTTATAAAGAAACCAACAGTGTAAAATGGACAGTTGTTGCTTCTATTTTACCAGTAATTATGGGTTTAATAATTACTTTTTTAGTGGCACAAGTTTGGAGGATTATCTTTTAATTGAAATAGGTAGTAAACATATTTGGTACAATATATTATTACTTATTTTCATTACTTTTATACAAAATAAAACTTGTGCAAAACCAAACATCTTTTCAAGTTTATAATGCCTCTGCGGGAAGTGGGAAAACCTTTACATTAGTTAAGGAGTATCTTAAATTATTATTGCAGAGCAATGAATGTTTTTTATTTCAAAAGATCCTTGCCATAACTTTTACCAACAAAGCGGCTGGCGAAATGAAAGAACGTGTTTTAGTAAATTTGCAAGAGTTTTCAAAAAAGAATTTAGAGATAGGGTCAAATGACATGTTTGAAACCATTGTTAAAGAAACTGGATTAAGCGAGGAAATTATTCAAAAAAAAGCTAAAAATATTCTCCAAAATATTCTTCAAAACTATTCAGCTTTTCATATTAAAACTATTGACAGTTTTACCAATAAATTAATCAAGTCTTTTGCGTATGATTTAGGCATGTCCTTAGATTTTGAAGTAGAATTAGATACTGATTCTATCTTAAAAGAAGCTATTGATGTTGTTGTTTCTAAGATTGGGATTGATAAAGAACTAACAAATATTCTTGTTGAGTTTGCAAAACAAAAAACTCTCGAGGATAAATCTTGGGATATTAGCAGAGAATTGTATGAGATTTCAAAGCTTTTAGTAAATGAAAACCATACTAGTGAAATTCAAAAATTAGAAAATAAAAGTATAGCGGACTTTAAAGTCTTAGAAAAAAATCTAAAACAGAGGCAAAAAGAAACTGAAAAACATTTTTCTGAAATAGGAAAGAAAGGATTGGAAATAATTGATGATCTTGACATTGATTATAAGGACTTTTATTATAGTCAATTTCCTAAGTTTTTTCAAAACTTGATAACTGACATTCCAAAAATTAGTTTTGCTAAAGATAAAGGTTTAGCAAAAAGTATAGAAGCTCAAATGTTTTATACTAAAGGGAAGCCGGAAGAAGTAAAATCAAAAATAGATAGTGTTTTAGTTAGTCTGATCGATCTATATGAAGAATCAAAAGAATTGCATCAAAGCTATCTTTTGAAAACAATTCTTTTAAAAAATTTAATTCCTTTGGCAATTATAAATGTTATTAATAAAGTTTTAGAAGAAATTAAAAAAGACAATAATATTAGATTAAATGCTGAGTTTAATCAAATTATAAGTAATCATTTACGCGAACAACCTGCAGCTTTTATTTATGAAAAAATAGGTGAAAAATTTAAGCATTATTTTATTGATGAAATGCAGGACACTTCTGTTTTACAATGGGAAAATTTAATTCCGTTAATAGATAATGTTCTAAGTGAAGAAAATTCAAGTCTGCTTTTAGTAGGTGATGCAAAACAAGCAATTTATAGATGGAGAGGAGGTAAAGCAGAACAGTTTATTAACTTATCTAGTGAAGGAAACTTAAAATCAATTAATCCATTTCTGATAAAAAAGAAATTAAAAAATTTAGACACAAACTATAGAAGTTATTCTGAAATTATTGATTTTAACAATAAATTTTTCACACACATTTCTAAATATTTTTTAAAGGAGGAATATCAAAATTTATATAAAATTGGAAACGATCAAAACTTGAATAAAAAAGAAGGTGGTTATGTGCAAATAAATTTTATTGAAGAATGTAAAAATGTTGAAGAAAGAGATCAAATTTTTCCTGAAAAGGTTTATGAAACTATAATAAGTTTAGATGGAGAATTTGAGAGAAATGAGATTAGTATTTTAGTAAGAAAAAAGGCAAACGGTATTACCATTGCAAATTATCTTACAGAAAGAGGAGTTGAAATAGTTAGTTCAGAAACCTTATTAATTAAAAACAATTCTAAAGTTGATTTTATAATCAATTTATTGAGTTTTTTAAAGGAAAAAGATAATGACGATGCTAAATTCGATTTGTTAGATTTTTTATACCATCACCTTATAATTGAAATAGATAAACACGATTTTATAAGTAAAATTGTCAATTTAGAGCAAGATAAATTCTTTAAATATTTAGAGAAATATCAAATATTTTATGCAGTTAAAAATTTTGATCAAAGTCCGTTTTATGAAAGTATTGAAGAAATAATTAGAAGTTTTAAATTAACTGAAGAATCGGATGCTTATTTACAGTTTTTCTTGGATTTTGTTTTTGAATTCAAGCAAAGAAAATCACAGAATAATATTGATTTTTTAGAATATTGGAATCAGAAAAAAGAGAAATTGAGTATTGTTGCATCAAACAATAAGGATGCAGTTCAAATTATGACCATTCACAAATCAAAAGGATTAGAATTTCCTGTGGTTATTTTCCCTTATGATTTAGATATTTATAAACAATTAGATCCAAAAGCTTGGTATGATAAATTAAATAAAAAAGATTATAACGGGTTTGAAAGTATTTTGGTAAATTCATCTTCAAGTATTGAAAATACAGGAGATTATGGTAAAGAAATTTATAATGAGCAACAAAAAGAATTAGAGTTAGATAATTTTAATTTATTATATGTAACATTAACTCGTGCAAAAGAGCAGTTATATATCATTTCTGAAAATAGAGAATCAAAAGACAAACTCAAGCTTTACTCTCATTTTTTTATTGATTATTTAAAAAACTCTGGAATATGGGAGCAAGGGAAACTAATTTATGAATTTGGACAAAACAAAAGACTTTCAAATAAAGAAAAAGAGGTGTTAAAAACAGAAATTCAAAATGAATTTATTAGTACTTCATGGCAAGACCATAGTATTAATATTGTTGCAAATTCTGATTTATTATGGGATACTGAAAGAGGAGATGCTATAAAATTTGGAAATTTAATTCATGAAATAATGGCTAAAATTATATCTGAAAAGGATATTAATAAAGTAATGAATCAATACATAATCAATGGATTATTAGATAAAAAAGATTATGCAAGAATTGAGAGTATTATTCTTGAAATTGTTAATCATGAGCAATTAAAAACTTATTATGACGATAGTAAAACTGTAACGACAGAAAGAGAAATACTAACCGAGGATAAACAAATAATAATACCAGATCGTTTGATTTTTGATGGAAATAATGTGACAATTATTGATTATAAAACAGGAAATGCAGATAAAAAACATATTCATCAAATTAATAAATATACACTAGTTTTACAACAAATGAATTTTAGTGTAGCTGATAAATATTTGGTTTATATAGATAACCAGATTACAATAAAAAATATAGTATGAATTCAATAGATGTAATTATAGCAGTTATTTTACTTTTTGGGTTATTTAGAGGGTTAATGAAAGGCCTATTTGTAGAAATAACTTCGTTAGTTGGTTTAATTTTAGGGGTTTATGGAGCGCTCCATTTTTCTCACTTTTTAGCCAACATATTAAAAAGCAGATTGACCTGGGATGAATCAATGATACAAATTGTTGCCTTTGCTGGAACTTTTTTTGCAATACTTTTAGGCTTGGCTTTTCTAGGTAAAGGCTTGACAAAAATTGCTGAAACCGCTTCCTTAGGAATATTTAATAAAATTTTAGGAGCTGTTTTTGGAATTTTAAAATATGCATTAATTTTAAGTGTTGTGTTTTTAGTTTATGATCAAATAAATAGTTCCATATCGTTTTTGAAAAAAGAGGAAGCTAAAGAGTCAGTGCTGTTTGAACCCATAAAAAACTTGGCTCCTACAATATTTCCAAAATTGATTAAAGTAGTCGAAAAACCTAATCAAAAATAATTGTTATTTTTGCTAAGCAAAATTTAAAAGTATGTCGGCAATAAAAAAAGAGTATAAAAGAATTACTACTAAATCAGTAGTTGAAATGAAAGCTAATGGTGAAAAAATTGCCATGCTAACGGCCTATGATTATACAATGGCAAAAATTGTAGATCATGCTGGAATTGACATTATTTTAGTTGGAGATTCGGCATCTAATGTTATGGCAGGTCATGAAACTACCTTACCAATAACTTTAGATCAAATGATTTATCATGCATCTTCTGTTATTCGAGCTATAGAAAGATGTTTGGTTGTTGTTGATTTACCTTTCGGAACATATCAAGGGAATTCAAAATTAGCTCTGTCATCTGCTATTAGAATTATGAAAGAATCCGGAGGTCATTCGGTAAAACTTGAAGGAGGTGAAGAAATAGCTGAATCAATTACCAGAATTTTATCAGCTGGAATTCCTGTAATGGGGCATTTGGGTTTAACTCCACAATCTATTTATAAATTTGGAACTTATACCGTTAGGGCAAAAGAAGAAGAAGAGGCTGAAAAATTAAAAAAAGACGCCAAATTACTAGAAGAATTAGGTTGCTTTGCTTTAGTTTTAGAAAAAGTACCATCAAAATTAGCAAAAGAAATAGCAGAGAGCTTAACAATACCTGTTATAGGAATTGGAGCTGGAGATGGTGTTGACGGCCAGGTTTTAGTTACACATGATATGTTAGGAATGACTCATGAATTTAGCCCGAGATTTTTAAGAAGATATTTAGATTTATATGTCGAAATGGGAGATGCATTTAAAAATTATATCAATGATGTAAAATCTAGAGATTTCCCTAATAAGGAAGAGCTATATTAAATTGCATAAATCAATGTAAAAACTCACTTTTTAGTGAGTTTTTTAATTTTTGACATTTAACCAAATTTTAACAAGATAAAACCAACCAATCCATTAGATTTGTTGCCCTTGTAGTATTTTAAGATTAATTTTATTTTTACAATATAAATGGATATACAAAACACAAATATTGATATTAGAGCTATCAATGAAAAAATAGAAAAAGAAAGTGCTTTTATTGACTTGTTACAGTTCGAAATGAACAAAGTAATTGTAGGGCAAAAGCACATGATAGAAAGATTGCTTATAGGATTGCTAGGAAATGGGCACATATTATTGGAAGGTGTTCCTGGATTAGCAAAAACATTGGCAATTAACACTTTAGCAAAAGCGGTTAAAGGGTCTTTTAGTCGAATACAATTTACTCCTGATTTATTACCGGCCGATGTTATTGGTACCATGATTTATAATATGAAGATCAATGATTTTTCTATTAAAAAAGGACCAATTTTTGCAAATTTTGTTTTAGCTGATGAGATCAACCGAGCACCGGCAAAAGTGCAATCGGCATTATTAGAAGCTATGCAAGAGCACCAGGTAACTATTGGAGATACCACTTTTAAATTACCCGAGCCATTTATGGTAATGGCTACACAAAACCCAATTGAGCAAGAAGGAACTTATCCATTACCGGAAGCTCAGGTTGACCGTTTTATGTTAAAAACGGTTATTGATT
>DAOVTF010000127.1 GCA_030633225.1 Flavobacteriaceae bacterium | reverse complement strand
GTGTTCACGATATTGGGTTTTTAAATGATATAAAGTATGGAACAATCAATAATTGCACGTTATTAGCAGATAGCGGATATCTCTCAGACCCATATCAAATGGATCTATTTAATTCTGTCCAGATTAAACTTAAAACTCCTATGAGAAGCAATCAGAAAGGTTTTAAACCCTATCCATATATTTTTAAGAAAACTAGAAAGAGGATTGAAACTGTTTTCTCTCAATTGACTGATCAGTTCATGGTAAAAAGAAATTATGCAAAAACTTTTATTGGGTTAGCAACAAGAATAATAACCAAAATGGCAGGATTAACTCTATTACAATATATCAACAAAATGAATAATAAACCAATCAATAAAATTAAACACGCTTTAGCTTTTTAACCGCTAAACGGGTAATATTATTTAAAAAATTCGTTTTATTTATTTATTGTTTTATATTTATTGTTTTATATTTCAATTTGAAATGAAAAATGATAACACAAAAAATATATTAGAATTAATAAGAAAGGGAGATAACGCAACTTTTCAAAAAATTTATTCAGATAACAGAGACGCTTTTATTAATTTTTCTAAAAAATATGGTGTGAATAGTTATGATGCTTCGGATATATACCAAGATGCTATTTTGGTGTTTCACAAAAATGTGGTTACAGGAAAAATTAATGAATTAAATAGTAGCATTTCTACGTATCTTTTTGCAATTGGAAAATATAAAATTTTTCATTCTTTTCGAGAAAATTCTAAAATGAAATATTCGGATGACATTGAAATAAGTGAAAAAAGTTTTGATTATGATGTTAACCTTTACCCGGATAATTTAACTAATCAACAAAGGCTCTTGAAAATTGGTCTGAATAAACTTGGTGAACGTTGTAAAGATATTTTAACTTTATTTTATTATCAAGGTTTCACACTAGATGAAATTACAGAAGTTTTAAAATATAGCGATAAAAAAGTTTTGAAAAGTCAAAAATCTCGATGTGTTAAACAACTTAAAGAATTAACAATTATTTAGTTATGAAAAATATTGATTTAATAGATAAATATTTTGAAAATAATTTAACTCCAAAGGAGCAGCTTTTATTTAATGACTTATTACACTCTGATGAAGAGTTTAAAAGTGAGTTTGTTTTTCAAAAGGATTTAAAGAAAGTGATTTCAATAACTCAAACGGAGAATTTAAAATCAACCCTTCAAAATTTTGAGAAAAATATTAACAATAAATCAAAGGTTTTGTTTTTACCTAAAAAGTGGCTGGTTGCTGCTTCTATAATTTTATTAGTTGGTTTTGGTTTTTGGTTTATAAATAATTCCTATTTTCCTTCAAATGAACAGCTATATACTCAAAATTTTGAGCCTTATAGAAATATTGTTCAACCTGTAGTTAGAGGTGAGAGTATAAATAGTATTGAGTATAAGGCTTTTGTAGCTTATGAAAATAAAAACTACCATAAAGCTATAAATTTATATAACTCGGTTGACAATACGGATGCAGATTATATCCAATTTTACAAAGCAATGTGTTATTTATCCCTCAATAAAACTAATGAAGCAATTAACTTACTTCTACCAGTTGCAACTTCAAGTAACAAATCAACATCAGATAAGAATTTTGATGAATTATCTAATTGGTATTTAGGTCTTGCTTATTTAAAAAATGGAGAAAATGAAAAAGCGTTATCTCAATTTTCTCTAATTGCTAATCATCCTACCAACACCTTTAAACAAGAGGAAGCCAAAGAAATTATTGATTTTATCAACTAGAAATTATTATTATTTCTTAATCCATTTTACACCAAATATTACAATTCCAATAATAAAAAATCCAATTATTAGGTAGTTATAGTTTTTAGTAGGTATTAATGGATTTGTATTTCCGTTTAAAACAAATCCAGACCAATAATATGGGTGTTTTAAATTAATATCACTAGTTGATTTTAAAAAATCTAGTTTAGCGTTTTTCAAAGCTTCACTTTTAGTCTCACCACTTTTTAAATGTTTATAAAAAGCAATCATAACCTTATTAGTTTCTTTATCTGGAACTTTCCATAAACTCATAATTACTGAAGGAACTCCAGAAAAGTGAAATGCTCTAGCCATACTCATTACTCCTTCTCCTTTTTCTAATTTCCCAAACCCAGTATTACATGCACTTAAAACAGCTAAATTTGCTTTGGTATTGCTTAAATAAATCTCTGAAGAAGTTAATTCATCATCACTAAATATCAATTTATTAAACATCGGATTTTCATTATCAATTTCCGCATGCATCGCTAAGTGTAATATTGAAAATTCTTTATTATTGTCTAAAAAAGATTGTTTTTTAGACTCATCTCCAATAAAATATTTACCCTTAACCATTTTTGAAATGGTTGAGATCTCATCTGATATAGAAGATAATTCATAATCTTGTTTGTATTTAGGTGAAAAACCTGCCCAATAATTTGGTGAATTATAATTGAAAAAATCATTTTTCAATTCCAAAAATAAATGAACAGAACCTGAGTAACATATTGTGTAATCTTCAATTAAAAGTTTATTTTCAGTGTTCAAAAGAATTTCAAAGGGAATGTAATTTAAAACGTTATCAGGAATAATTACAAGATTTTTTTTTGTTTTGTTTAATTGCTGACCCAATAAATAGAAATATAAATCTTTACTAATGTTTTTGACATCTTTTCTGTCAATTAAATTCTTTTTTAATTTTATAGTACTTTCAACTAGTTTGTCTGCGACTTTACCTTTTAAAAAAGAAACGTTCTCCTTAGTAATAATAAAAGAATATAAATTACTATCTCCTAAAAAATATGTTACTAACTGAGTTTTTTTATCAATTTCTAATTGAACATCTGAAATGCTTATTACTTTATTGGCGTACTTTAAATTAGCATACCGTGGATAATCTATATCAAAAGTTATATGTAAACTATCTAATTTATTACTTAGTAAAATTCTTTTATTAAGTAGGTCACTAATAAATTCTTTATCTGGAGCTTGAGCAGATTTTTCGTAGTACAAATCAAGTTTAACTAATTCTAAATCTCGTTTTATTTTGTTTTCCTGCTCTAATAATTCGTTGGGAATATCTCCAAAAAGTTTATATTTTGAATCTTGTAAACCTTCAAGTAAAGTTGTGTTTCTATTAGTTTCAGAGAGTTCAAATGCCTTTTCTAAAAACCTTTCTTCTTTAGTATTGTGATATAGCTCCCAACTAGTATTTAACCCTTTTTCAAAAATTTCACGATATTCGTTTGCAATTTTTATCTTTGACTGCTCTGATGAAAAATTCTTTTGCGAGTACTTAATTAGAGCTAATTCTTCATCAATTAATTGATATCTTTTTTTAAGTATATTAATATCTTTTGTTCTAATATATTCATCATTATACCAATCTCCCATTAAAACTATAGCATCCAAAGCGTTATAAGGTGCAATAACCTGATTTAAATTATTTTTATCGTATGCTGATGAATGGAGAGTTCGTATAACATAGGCTGAAAGTTTATCTTTTTGATTTCTTTTTTTTGCAATCTGAGCCAAATAATAATAAATTTCAGCTATAATATCATTTTTATAACCAAAAACACCAATATTTATATTCAAAGCACTTAATAATAATTTTTCCGCTTCGTAAAAATTTATATCTTGATCAATGTACAATTTTGCTAAATATGTTTTAGCATTTGCCAAGAATTGAACACTATTAACTTTTTCTCCAACATTAATAGCTTTAATAAAATAACCTTTGGCTTTATCATATTGTTTATCAAGAGCTAAAACTTCAGCCAATTTATAATTACTTTCACAGGTCCATTTATGGTATTCTCCATAGGTGTTTTCCCTAATTTTTAAACTTTTTTCAAGTAGAATAATTGCTTCTTTATATTTTTCTTTTGATTCCAATATATTAGCATATGAAGTATAAACAAAAGTCATATTTGGATTATTTTCTCCATATGACTTTAATCCAACATCAATCGCTTTTTCCGAATATTCTTCAGCTTTTTCAATTTCTTTTCTATAAAAATACAGATGAGCAATTCCAACATATACATCTGATAAAAATGATTTTATTGATTTACTTCTTAATAAATAACGTTCAGCATCTTTGTATAGTTTTAAAGCCTCTTCTGGTTGTACAAGATCTTCATATAAAATTGCTAAATTGTATGCTGATACCGCAAGCACTTTATCTTCTACATCTATCTTCTTTTTTAATTCATATGACTTTTCATAGTAAATCTTAGTACTGTCATATTCAGATAAGAAATAATAACCTACACCTATTAAATTATAATTATATGCAATGTTAAATGTGTCTTTTAATTGTAAACATATTTGAAGTGCATCATGTGAAGTTGCAATAGACTTTTGGTATTCCCCTAGATTTCTTTCAATTCCTGCTTTAGTTTGGTAGGAAAATGCTAGATATTTTAGGTTATTTTCTTTCTTTAATTTTGAAATAATTTCATTGACTATATCATATGCCTCTGTAAATTTACCTTCTCTATCTAATGCTCTAGCTTTATGATTACTCCCATAGACATAAGCACTATCTATTTTTTGTGAAAAAACAAATAGAGGGATAAGTAAAAAAAATAACTTAATTGTATTCTGGATATACTTGGTCACAAAGTAAAAATAGAAAAATTATGTTAAACTTAGCGTTTTTAAAAGAATAATGAAGTTTTTATTTATTGTGTTTATCCGCAATTTCTTCCAATTCAGCATACCAATCTTCACCAAATTTTCTAATTAAAGCTTGTTTTACAAATTTATAAACTGGCACTTGTAATTCTTTTCCTAAAGAACATGCATCATCACAAATTTCCCAATGGTGGTAATTTACCGCTGCAAACTCACTATAATCCTGAACCCTAACCGGATACAAATGACAAGAAATTGGTTTTTTAAAGCTAATTTCTCCTTGGTTATAAGCTTCTTCAATAGCACAAAGAGCTACATTATTTTCATCAAAAGTCACATAAGCGCAATCAGCTCCATCAATTAATGGTGTTTCATTTTCACCTTCTTCATTTGTCGTAAAAATACCTTGATCTTCAATTGCTTTTAATCCCTCTTTTCTTAAATAAGTTTTAACTATCGGAAAAATATCTTCTAAAATTTTTAATTCATTTTTTTCTAATGGTGCACCGGCATCTCCATCAATACAACATGCGCCTTTACATGCGTTCAAATTACACAAGAAATTCTTTTCAATAATCTCCTCAGATACTATAGTTTTTCTTAATTGAAACATACTTTGTTTTCAAAATTGTATCGCAAAAATACACTATTTCTTTTTTCTTTGAAATACCTATATTTGCCCAATAAAATGTTTAAAATGGAATTAGATTTTAAAGAAATTATTACAGCTTCTCTAATATTATTCGCGGTTATTGATATTATTGGTAGCATACCAATAATCATTGATTTACGTCAAAAAGTTGGTCATATACAATCAGAAAAAGCATCAATAGTTGCCATCATTATTATGATAGCTTTTCTTTTTTTAGGAACAGAAATACTAAAACTAATAGGTATTGATGTTTACTCTTTTGCTGTTGCCGGGTCTTTTGTTATTCTGTTTTTAGCTTTAGAAATGATTTTAGGAATACAATTATATAAAGATGAAGCTCCGGAAACAGCAAGTGTTGTACCTTTAGCTTTTCCTTTGATTGCAGGGGCAGGAACAATGACAACAATTTTATCGCTTAAAGCGGAATTTCATACAATAAATATCATTATTGCAATTATATTGAATATGATATTTGTTTATTTGGTCTTGAAATTTTCACCTAAAATTGAAAAATTTATTGGTAAAGGTGGAATTGGAGTATTAAGAAAAATATTTGGAGTAATTTTATTAGCCATAGCGGTAAAATTATTTGCTTCAAACATTCAAGGATTATTTAATTAAAAACAAAAAAATGAATTTTGATGTATTAATTATTGGAGGTGGTGCAGCTGGAATGTCATGTGCTTTGGTTTTAGGTTCTTCCAAAGACAAACCTTTTGCAACAAATAAAAATATTGGCATTATTATGCATCAAAAGGCTTCAGCATTATCTGGTGGTTTGTTTAATAATGTATTAGGTTTAGAACCTGGAACAACTGGTAAAGAAATTTTAGAAAACGGTAAAAATCAACTTACAAACACATACCCACATGTTAGTCAAATTGAAAAAGAGAAAGTGACAAAAGTAGAAGGTAAAGCTGGAAATTTTATAGTGAATACAAATAAAAATTCCTATAAAGTTAAGACTATTGTAGTAGCCGTTGGCCCTTCAAATTTATTTAATATCGAAGGGTTAAATCAGTATAAAGAACCACCTCAAAATTTTACTGCAGCAAAAGATCAGATTCAGTTAAAAAACATCCATCATAAAGTTATTGATGGTATTTATGTTGCTGGAATACTTGCCGGCTGGAGAAGTCAATTTTCTGTAGCTTCAGGAAGT
>DAOVTF010000257.1 GCA_030633225.1 Flavobacteriaceae bacterium | reverse complement strand
TTTTTCAATCAAAATTGGATATTTTCCTATAAGGTATTTTCCAACAATTCTTCCTAAAGATCGAGCAACTACTGAAACCTCTAAACTGTGGGTTAAACGAGTGTGAACGAAGTCAGTCTTTGATAAAGGTACCACCTGAGTTTTATCTTGTAAACTTCTAAAAGAATCAGAAAAAATAATCCGATCGTAATCTACTTCAAAACCTAATCGGGTTTCATCTTGATCTATTCTCAATCTTTTTTCAGTATCCCCAAATCGTTTTAAAGATAACAATTTTTCCCAGTTCATGGCTTATATTTTAAGAATTGAAAGATACATTATTTTGAATTTATCCTATTCAATATCAAAAATATTATTCAAAAATTAATTATTCATATTCAATAAGATATCGTAATTTTAACAATAAGAAACAATAAAGTTTTTATTGTAAGTTTGTTTTGTTTTTAATAAAAAAACTAGACTTTAATCAATAATTTTAATATATGGATAATATTTACATTTTAATGATCGCTGCTTTAGCAATTTTAGCTATTGCTGATTTAGTTGTAGGGGTAAGTAATGATGCTGTCAATTTTTTAAATTCAGCCCTTGGCTCTAAAGCTGTTTCTTTTAAAACCATAATGATCGTTGCCAGTTTAGGTATTGCTTTTGGTGCAGTATTTTCAAGTGGTATGATGGAAGTTGCACGTAAAGGTATTTTTGTTCCTAGTGAATTTTATTTTAATGAGATCATGATCATTTTTATGGCTGTAATGATTACCGATATTTTATTGCTCGATTTTTTTAATACTCTTGGTATGCCAACTTCAACAACTGTATCCATAGTGTTTGAATTGTTAGGAGCTGCAGTTGCAATGGCTTTGATTAAAATTAGCATTGATAATGGTTCTTTTTCTGAATTAGGAAATTATATCAATACCCAAAAAGCAACAGAAATTATCATGGGTATTCTACTTTCGGTTGTTGTTGCTTTTTCGGTTGGAGCATTTGTCCAGTATGTATCACGATTATTGCTCTCCTTTAATTTTGAAAATAAAGCCAAATGGGTTGGTGCAGTATTCGGGGGTTTTGCATTAGCAGCAATAACCTATTTTATTTTTATTAAAGGATTAAAAGGAACCGATTATTATACAGAAATTAAACCATTTATAGAAGGTAAAACAGCATTAATTATTACTATAAGTTTTATTTTTTGGTCTTTATTGTCTTATCTTTTTATAAAATTATTTAAAGGTAATATTTATAAACTTATTATCATTGTAGGCACATTTGCCTTGGCATTAGCCTTTGCCGGTAATGATTTGGTTAACTTTATTGGGGTTCCAATAGCTGCTTGGCAATCTTATGAGGCTTGGGCTGGATCTGGTGTTCCTGCAACAGAATTTGCTATGGATGTTTTAGGTAAAAAAGTTCCTACTCCAACAATATTATTATTATTTGCCGGCTTGGTTATGGTTATTACTTTATGGTTTTCAAGCAAGGCTAAAAATGTTGTTAAAACTTCACTTGACCTGTCTAGTCAAGGAGCAACAAAAGAACGTTTTAATCCTAATTTTTTATCTAGAAATTTAGTTAGATTTTCTATGATGATCTCAAAATATCACGATACAGTTTTACCTCCTTCTATAAAGGAAAAAATGGAAAAACAATTTGAAAAACCGACAATTCCATTGTTAAAGGGTAAAACTCATGAATTACCTGCTTTTGATATGGTACGTGCTGCTGTTAATTTGATGGTGGCTAGTGTTTTAATCTCAATTGCAACTTCAATGAAATTGCCATTATCTACAACTTATGTAACATTTATGGTAGCTATGGGTTCTTCATTAGCCGATAGAGCCTGGGGTAGAGAAAGTGCGGTTTACAGGGTTGCAGGGGTATTGAATGTAATTGGTGGTTGGTTTTTTACTGCCTTAAGTGCATTTATTGCTGCTGGTACTGTAGCTTATTTAATACATCTTGGGGGTCCAACAGTGATAGCAGTATTATTATTATTGGTTGTTTTAATTTTAACGAGAAATTATATAAAGCACAATAAATCATCTAAGAAAATAAAGGCAGAAGACAGTTTAAATAAATCTGAAAGTAAATCAATTCATGGAGTAATTGAAGAAAGTGCTACTAATATTTCTAAATCCCTAAAAAGAGTTGGGAAAATTAATGAAACTACCGTTAATGGTTTAATTAATCTAGACCTAGTCAGTCTTAAAAAAGCAAAAGATACAGTTGTAAAATTAGAAAGTGAAATAGAAGATCTACAAAATGACATTTTTTATTTTATTAAAGATTTAGATGATTCTTACTTAGGAGCAAGTAAGTTTTATATTGATGTTATTGGCAGTTTACAAGACATGGCACAATCTTCTAGTTTTATTGCAAAAGTGAGTCATAAGCACGTTAATAATAATCATAAATCTCTAAAGAAAAAACAAGTTGAAGAATTGGTTGATATCAATGAAAAGCTTAATCATCTTTTTGGTAAAATTAGAGAAGTATTTGATTCTCGCTCTTTTGATAGATTAATTCCTGGTTTAATGGAAGAAAAATTATCTTTATTAAAAGAAGTTGAAGATTCTATACAAAAGCAAGTTGTACGAACTAGGGAAAAAGAGACAACCAGCCCTAAAAATACGACTTTATATTTTAGTATTCTTTTAGAAACCAAAGATTTGATAAAAGCTTGTATGAATATCTTAGAGTTGTATTATTTAGAACACGATCGTTCAAAAACACTGTTAGATTCTGAATAAAGATTGATTAAGTTAACATAAAAGCATCTC
This sequence comes from Flavobacteriaceae bacterium, assembly GCA_030633225.1. Classification (GTDB taxonomy): domain Bacteria; phylum Bacteroidota; class Bacteroidia; order Flavobacteriales; family Flavobacteriaceae; genus Lutimonas. The sequence goes on along the minus strand of DAOVTF010000257.1, from coordinate 712 downwards.
TATGAGATGCTTTTACTATTCGTTATTTTCTAACAACTGGCCTTTTTCTAAGTACAAAAGTTCTGCTACCGATATTAATTTTTTTATCATATCGTTAACATTGTCGTTATCATTTACTAACGAAGAAGCCATATTTACTGTTATAAGCTTCTCTCTAATTAACTTATTAATTGATTTATTACTTCTATGAATTTCTTTTTTAGCCTCTTCTTTGAGTTCTAAAAGCTGTTTATAATGTATTTCATTATCATCCTCTTTTCTAAAACGATAAATAACCCTCAGTACTTTTACAACTTTTTTTCTAAACCTATCATATTCCTTTCTAATATATTTATTATCTGAATTTAAATAAATCGAAATGTTTTTTGCCAATTCTTTAACATCTCTAATAGTTTCAACCATTTTTCGATTAGCAATCTTTATGTTAGTGATTATATCATTCTGGTTTTCAGATAATTTTAACGTACTTTGAGCTCTAGTTGCATAATTTATAATTTCGCCATAAATAGTTTTAACTTTTTTATAGTATAAATCTTCTACATCTATTTGCATATCTTCTTTTGATCCTTTAATTACCTTTTTAATTTTCTTATCTGATTTAATATCATCTCTATGAATATTTAAAGCATGGGCTACAATTTCAAAAATTGCATTTTTGTATAAGTATTTTGATTCTTTTATAAGTGATGATATTGCCATCCCCGGAAATTCT
>DAOVTF010000249.1 GCA_030633225.1 Flavobacteriaceae bacterium | reverse complement strand
TACTTCACTAACAGTAATCAATTCTTCTCGTTTTATAATACGTTGATTCGTCTTCTCTTTTTCTTCTTTACGGTGTTTGATAAAATTTCTTACAATGATAAAAAACACAAAAAGTAATATTAATCCAACTGCTGTTATTCTTCCTAAATGAATCAAGTAAGTAAATATTCCTGCAGTTACAAAGGCAATAAAAGCTGTAAAAAACCAACCTCCAATAACATTTAATACTCCAGCAACCCTATAAACAGCACTTTCTCTATCCCATGCTCTATCTGCTAATGAAGTCCCCATGGCCACCATAAAAGTTACATAAGTTGTAGATAACGGTAATTTGTATGAAGTTGCAATAGAGATTAATATACCAGCTACCATTAAATTGGTTGAAGCTCTAATTGCATCAAATGCAGGTAATTCATAAATTTTATGTTTAGGTAGTTTAACTACGGGTTTTTCAAATCTTTTTTCGATTTTATCTTGAATCGATTTAGGTATAATGAAGTCTAAGCCATTTGAAATGCCAATAGCTGATCTAACCATCACTCTTGATAAAGGGTTTGGTTGAAATCGTTCATGACCTTCACTCTGTCTTGCTAAGTTAACTTCAGTTGCAGCTACTTTTTTAGCCTTAGTTGAAAACCAAAGAGTTACGACCATAATTAATCCTGCAATGAATAAATATATTTGTGGCGTAGGAACTTTTCCTGCCAGGACTTCCATACTAAATTCATTAGCAGGAATTCCAGAACCATTCCAAGCTTCAAAAGAATTCCATGCTGCCATTGGCACACCAATAAAGTTTACCAAATCATTTCCTGCAAAGGCCAAAGCCAAAGCAAATGTACCTACAGTAATTATAATTTTATATAGGTTTATTTTAAAAACTTTAGTAAGTAAATATGATAAGGAAGTCCAAATAATAAAAGCTACAATAATAATATATAACTCATTACCTTCAAGTAAGTCTTTTACTTCATTATAATAGGCAGTACCTTTTAAGCCTTTCATAAAAATGAAATAAGTAATTGAAGTTAAAGCAATACCACCAAATATTGCACCATATATTTTTGGTTTTTGTTCAAAATTAAAAGTTAAAAAAAGACGGGATAAATATTGAACCAGAGCTCCAATTGAAAATGCAAAAACTACAGAAAGAAAAATACCAGATATTATTAGTACTGCTTTTTCAGTGTTAATATATTGTGCTAAGTTTGAAACTGTTTCGGTATCAGAAATTGCAATTTTTATTAAAGCCATTGCCACTGCTGCACCTAATAATTCAAAAACAATTGACACTGTAGTCGAAGTTGGCATTCCTAAAGTATTGAAAAAGTCGAGAAGTAATACATCGGTTACCATTACTGCCATGAAAATTATCATGATCTCATCAAAATAAAATTCACCCGGATTAAAAATTCCCTTTCTTGCAACTTCCATCATACCACTTGAAAAAATTGCCCCAATAGCAATGCCTAAACTAGCAACAATCATAATAGACCGCATAGACACAACCTTAGACCCTATAGCAGAATTTAAAAAATTTACCGCATCATTACTAACTCCCACAACTAAATCAACTACTGCTAAAGCTACCAATGCTATTAGCATTAACATATAAATATTTTCCATTTTATTTTACTTTATTTTTCTGTAAATCTATGATACATTGAAGATTCTAATGTTTCCTTAATGTTACCATTTAGTTCTTACATGAAATTTTAATTAGAGTGCTAACTCTTTAAAAATTAATAATTGAATATACTTTACATAATTATAATTGTAATTCCATTTGTATTCTTCCTAATATACCATCATCTTTTCCATTAGTTTCTTTGAAACTAACATCAGCCTGTACTTTTAAGTTATGTCCGGCAAGGTATTTTGATACTCCTAATGTATACTGCTTTACATCAGAAGAGCCATTATTCAAGGTATAAGTATTTTTATAATCTACAGTGGTAAATCTACCGGTAACTTCCCAGTTATTTGAAAATAGGTATCCTCCCATTACATTTAAAGATTTTCCTTCCATAACATACTGACCTGTTCCAGTTCCATCTGTATTTTTGGCAATTGCATCCTCAGCATTTCTACTTGCATATTCAGACATCAAAGACCAACCTTTATATTTATATGCCAAATCAATAAAAAGCGTTGAAATATTCGTTGTATAATAACCTCTTTCACTATCATTATCCATAAACTTACCTCTCGAAGCGTGTGTACGAGATGCACTATCATTAAAATCACCCCCAAAGGCAAAAACAAATTTTGAAGTTTGTGGTCTCTTTAAACTAGACCCTACATAATCATCTTTTCCTTTTTTATCAAATTCACCAAAAGGTAATAATTCAATTCTACCCGTATAACTAAACCCACCAATATTATTAACAGTAATACCTCTACCTTCACCTTGACTTACTGAAAACTTTTCTTTCATTACAAAACTAGTCATAGGGTCACCTAAACTCCACTTGTGGTGTAATTGCACACCAATATCACGGTCAACATTAAAATTACTGTTCAATAAAGAACGATCTACCAACTGTAAATTAGCTGATGAAACTACACGTTCTCTATTACCAGGTAATTTGGTTTGACCAACCCATAAATTAAATCCTTCTGCAAAATTCCAAAATACAACGGCATCAAAAACTAAGCCTGGGGCTCCTTTATGCTCTTCATCAACAAAACCACCAATATCTCTACTTGATTGACCCAACTCCATTTTATATTTCAGCTTTGGAGAAAAAGCATGACCAGAAAATTTCAGCCTAGCCCTACGGATCATAAAATTAGAATAGCTATCTGTAAACCCAAAATTTGGACTTACATTATTACCAACAGAGTAAAGGGCTTGAAAACGCAAAGTCATTTTAGTACTCCATGAATTGTCACTAGCAGTATAATTAATAATCCCTTTTCCGAAAGGGCGATTTGTAACATCTGCTTTCTTTGTGTCACCTTTCTTTTCTTCTTTTATTTCTTGCGCAAAAGATGCGAACCCAATAATCCAGATCAAAAACAGAGCTATTATTCTTTTCATAACCATTATTTCAAATTTATTATGTTATAATTTTTTTGCAAAATTACAACATTGACAAATTTCTAATGTTAACTTAATATTAACTTTTAAAATTATTTACACTAGGCAAATAGCATTTTGTTAACATTGCTTTAATTTTAATAGTATTCACTATTTACAACCTTACTTAACCTCCTAAACTTCAGGGCAGCATTTACTTCAGATTCTTTACAATACAAGGAGATATAACCTTTGGTACTAACTGGTATTTAAATTCTGCATCAAGAATAATGTTTAACTATGTATGGACAGATATAAATCATAAAGAAATAGATGGATGTAATCTGAATATTTTTGAAGTTCGATTCCAAATAGACTTTTAACACTTTTCAAATTGAGATTTGACTATTTTTTTGTAATTTTAAATTTTAACTTAAACCTATAAAAATATGTCAGTATTAAAAGTAATTGAAATTATGGCAAACTCATCTAAAAGTTGGGAAGATGCCACAAGAAATGCAGTTAAACATGCAAGCAAAAGTATAAAAGGTATTAAATCTGCTTTTGTACAATCTCAGAGTGTAGTTGTTGATGGTAATGATGTTTCACAATTTAGGGTCAATGTAAAAATTACATTTGAAGTTAAAGACTAAGT
>DAOVTF010000293.1 GCA_030633225.1 Flavobacteriaceae bacterium | reverse complement strand
GGAAACCTTATGTAATTCTGGCAAAAAAAGATACTACCGAAAAGGCTCAGGTTTTTATCTACCAACGCAGTAAAGTTGAATATTTAATTGTTGATTTTACTGATTCTATTCAAACTAGTTTTTGTAGAAAAAAAGTGAAAACTGTGGTGAAAACTGCTTCCGGAATAATTGAATCTTCTTTGTCTGAAGCAATTGAAAGTCAAAATTTAAATTATATTCTTGCTCTTGAAATGAGCGATATTTATGCATGGACCATAGATTTTCATCATTTACAAAAAGGCGATAATTTTAAATTGATCTATGAGCAAAAATATATTGACGATACAACTTCGGTTGGCATTGGAAATATTAGAGCTGCATATTTTGAGCACAAAAATAATTCGCTTTATGCATTTAATTATGTAACAGATACTCTCAAGAATATCAATGATTATTACGATGAAAATGCTAAAACCTTACGAAGAAAATTTTTAAAAGCTCCTATTAAATTTAGTAGAATATCTTCTAGATATAATTTAAATAGAAGAATTAAATTTTATGGGAACAGGGTAAAAGCTCATAAAGGAACCGACTTTGCTGCTAATATAGGAACTCCAATTATGAGTACTGCAAATGGTACTGTTATTGAATCACGCTATAGAGGAGGTAATGGTAACTATGTAAAAATTAAACATAATTCAACTTATTCAACCCAATACCTGCATATGAAAAAGCGCAAAGTAAAAAAAGGCGATTATGTTAAGCAAGGCGATATAATTGGCTGGGTAGGTATGACGGGTAATACTGCTGGTCCGCATGTCTGTTATCGCTTTTGGAAAAACGGAAAACAAGTTGATCCGTTTAAACAAAAACTACCTTCTGCAGCACCAATAAAAGAATCTTTAAAAGAAGATTATTTGATCTTTATTAATCCTTTAAAAGATAGTTTGGACGGTATTCCAACAAAATTTTTAGAGACTCCTATTGCTGAAAAATAAAAAATTATTCTCTTAAATAAATCATCTTCGCATTTCTTTGCTTTGAGATTTCTCGTCACTCCTCTCGTCGTTCTGTCGGAATGACATTTAGAATCTATTTCCAATAAATATGCAAATTATCAGCATTTTTAAATCGTTTTGGTTAAAACGATTCCTAAGTGCATTTGATTTGATAAATTAATCTTTAAATTTGCAAATTCCTAATAGCCTCATTCTATAAAACATTCTTATGTCATTAAAAAATATCAATCCAATCAAAACAAAATCTTGGAATAATTTAGAACCTCATTTTGACCTATTAAAAGAAGTTTCTATGAAATCTCTTTTTCAAAAAGATAAGGATCGTAAAGAAAAATACACTTTAAATTTTAATGATTTTATAATTGACTTTTCAAAAAACAGAATAACAGATAAAACTCTAAAGTACTTATTTGAACTCGCTGAAGAATCTCAGTTAAATGATGCTATTGGAAAATATTTTAATGGTGACAAAATAAACAAAACCGAAAACAGAGCGGTTTTACATACTGCCTTACGAAATCAAAATGTAAATCCGGTTTTAGTTGATGAAAAAGATGTAATGCCAGAGGTAAAAGAAACTTTAAACAAAATTAAGTTATTTACTAATCGTGTTGTTTCTGGTAAATTCAAAGGATATACAGGTAAAGCAATTACCGATATTGTAAATATAGGTATTGGTGGCTCTGATCTTGGTCCGAGAATGGTAGTTGAATCCTTACAGTTTTATAAAAATCAATTAAAAACTCACTTTGTTTCAAATATTGATGGCGATCATGTAAATGAAATTTTAAAAGAACTAAACCCCGAGACTACCTTATTTGTAATTGTTTCTAAAACATTTACAACCCAAGAAACAATCACCAATGCAACTACCATTAAAAAATGGTTCTTATCTCCTAAATTTGGAGCAAAAGAAGGTGATATTCAGCATAATTTTGTAGCTGTTTCAACCAATCTTGAAAAAGTTAAAGAATTCGGAATTGCAGAAGCAAATATTTTCACCATGTGGAATTGGGTTGGTGGACGATATTCACTTTGGAGTGCCGTTGGTTTATCAATTAGCTTAGCAATTGGATATGATAATTTTGATAAATTTTTAAAAGGTGCTTTTGAGATGGATGAGCATTTTAAAAATACTTCATTCGAAAAAAACATTCCTGTGACTTTAGCATTAATAAGTATATGGTATAATAATTTTTTTAATACCGAATCTGAAGTTGTAATACCTTATTCACAATACTTAGAAAAATTAGCCCCTTTCTTACAACAATTATCTATGGAAAGTAATGGAAAGTCTGTTGATAGAAATGGAGAAAAAGTTACTTACCAAACAGGTAATATTATTTGGGGTAATACCGGTACTAATGTGCAACATGCATTCATGCAATTGGTGCATCAAGGCACTAAACTAATTCCTGTTGATTTTATTGGTTTTGAAGAGTCTTTGTATGGTAATAAAGATCACCATCAAAAGTTAATGGCTAATTTTTACGCTCAAGCGGAAGCTCTTTATGCTGGCAAAACAGAGGAAGAGGTTCATTTAGATATGAAATTCAAAGGAGATACTGCAAAAATAAATAAGTTATTACCTTTCAAGGTTTTTAAAGGTAACCGCCCATGAAACTCTATTTTAATTAAAAAATTAACACCAAAAAATCTAGGTTCTTTAATTGCAATGTACGAGCATAAAACTTTTGTGCAAGGTGTAATTTGGAATATCTACAGTTTTGACCAATTTGGAGTAGAGCTTGGTAAAGAACTTGCTAATAAATTTCTTAAATAGTT